>JARFQS010000409.1 GCA_029287645.1 Thermoanaerobaculia bacterium
GTGTGGCTGGGACCTCCCGCGACACTTCTGGCACTGAGTGGCTTTCTCCTGTACTTGATTCCCTATCACGTGACCGGCCTCCTGACGCGAGCCAGCAAGCCGCCGGCTACGCAGCGATCCACCTACCAGATCCTCATCGGAGCACTGATCTACACCCTGTGGATCGTGCTCGTTGCGGTGGGTGTCGGCACCTGGCTCGGGTTCGGTTGGGGAGCCCTGACTTTCGTCCTGTTGCCTGCAATCGGCATTGTGGGCCTGTGGATCCGTGAGCGCTGGCGGGGCTACTGGGACGACATGCGACGGTTCTTCCTGATCCGCTCGCGCTTCGATCTCGTTCGGCAGCTGCAGGAACGGCAACGAGACCTGGCCGTCAAGCTGGACAGGCTCGCACAGGGTTGGAAAGGGGATGCTTAGCGGTCCTCGGGGCCACTCTGCCTCAGGCCTGCCATGGCAGCCGATCCAGGTCCACGTTGCCGCCGGACAGGATGACGCCCACCCTCTTCCCGTGCACCTCCAGATCGCCCTTCAGAAGAGCCGCTACGGGTACAGCAGAGGAGGGCTCGATGAGGATCTTCATCCTCTCCCAGACCGCTCTCATAGCTTCGACGATAGCTGCCTCCTCGACAGTGACGATCTGCTCGACGTGATCCCGGAGGATCGAGAAGGTGAGCTCGCCCAGCGAGGTCAGGAGACCATCCGCGATGGTGGTCGGAGGAAGAGCGGGCAGGATGTGGCCCTCCTGAAGAGACCGGGCCGCGTCGTCGGCGGCAGCCGGCTCTGCGCCGACGATCCGCACCTTGGGAGAGTAATGATGTGCCGCGAGAGCGCAGCCGCTCAGCAAGCCGCCTCCCCCGACAGGTGCGAGGATCATGTCCAGCGCGTCGACATCCTCCAGCAGCTCCTGGGCCGCGGTGCTCTGTCCTGCGACGATGCGCGAATCGTTGAAGGGGTGAATCAGGGAGGCGCCCGTCTCCTCGACGATCCGGGCCGTTTCTCCTTCACGGGACTCCTGGGTCGGTTGGCACAGGACTACATCGGCTCCGTAGTCTCTGACTGCCGCGACCTTGATCGCCGTGGCATTCTCCGGCATGACAATGGTGGCTCTGGTACCCCGCAGGCGGGCGGCCAACGCCAGCGCCTGGGCGTGGTTGCCCGACGAGTGCGCCACCACGCCGCGCTCGAGCTCTTCGGGCGACAGCGAGAAGACAGCATTGCAGGCACCGCGGAACTTGAAGGCTCCGACCTTCTGGAAGTTCTCACACTTGAAGAAAAGTGACGCCCCGATGAGGTGGTCGAAGTAACTGGAAGTCAGGACCGGGGTTCGGTGCGCATGGCGTTCGACCCGGGCGCGCGCTTCGACCAGCTCGGACCTGCCGGGTGGAGTGAGGAATGTCGACATTTCCATGGCTCTCGGGAGGAGGTGGGTGGGCGATGAGGCGCAGAGTAGCACAGCCCTCATCGCGGGGTTTCTTGGCAGTCGAACCAGTTCGGACTACACTCGGTGTCGACATGAGTGAGTTACGCAGAGTCGGCCGTGAGGAACGGGAGCGACGTGAGCGAGACCTGCTGTCGCCGGCGGCAACCCTGTCGTCGCAAAGCCGCGGTCGGGAGCGGCCAGAAGAGCCGGATACCTACCGCACCTGCTTCGAAAGGGATCGTGATCGGATCCTCTACTCGAAGGCCTTTCGACGCTTGAAGCACAAGACTCAGGTGTTCATCAATCCAGAGGGTGATCACGTGGTAACACGACTGACCCACACCCTTCAGGTAGCGCAGATCGGTCGCTCTCTGGCGCAGGCACTCGGGCTCAATGAGGCACTTGTCGAGGCGGTCTGCCTGGGCCACGAAGTCGGCCATCCGCCCTTCGGTCACAACGGCGAGGTGGCTCTGAGCCCTTATGTGGAAGGTGAGTGGCTGCACTCCGAGCAGAGCGTCAGGGTCTTCGAAGTGCTCGAGCCTCTCAATTTGACGTGGGAGGTCATCGACGGAATTCGGGCCCACACCTGGAAGGTAGATCCACCACCGGCCACGCAAGAAGGAATGGTGCTGCGTTTTGCAGACCGCATCGCCTATCTGGTTCACGACATGCACGACGCGATTCGGGCCGAGATCCTCACGAGAGAGGACCTGCCAGCAGACTGCCTGGAGGTGTTCGGAGAGCCGGGGGGCGAATGGGTCAGACGCATGATCCGGGCGGTGATCGATGAGTCCCTGGAGCAGGGTGTGGTCGCCATGCGGCCCGAAATGCTCGAGGCCATGCACCGTTTTCGGGAGTTCATGTATCAGGAGGTCTACCTGCGGCCCGAGTCTCAGAAGCAGGCGGAGAAGGCAGTCCGTATTCTCAGGGATCTGGTCGACCACTACCTGGTGAGCCCGGACGAGATGCCCGAGAGCTACCGTCAGCGCCAGGAGCCCCTGGTGAATCAGGTCATCGACGTGGTGGCCGGGATGACCGACCGATATGCTCTGCGGGTCCACGATCAAATCTATCGACCCTTCTGACCACGACGGGACACCGCCGAAATCCTTTAGCCCATGACCGAGACCAGCAAGAAAGCTGTCTGGGGTGCCCGGATCGGTTGGCTGGTGCTCGTTCTCGTCTTCGTGGCCTTCATCTGGGGCATGAATCGACGGGCGAGACTCGAGGCCACGGGCGCCAACGTCATCCGCATGTTGTTCGTGCCCTCGGTCGAGCAGGGCACGCTGGTGGAGAGGGGCGACGAATTGGCTCGCTTCATTCGTCGTGACAGCGGACTGATTCTTCGCTCCGAGGTGCCCACGAGCTATGCGGCTGTCATTCAGGCCCTGGGTTCGGGGCAGGCCGACGTAGCCTGGATGCCGGCCTTCGCATACGTCATCGCGCACGCTCGGTACGGGGCGGAGGCCAAGCTGCAGGTAGTTCGGTCACTCGAGCGATTCGCTGTCGTTGTCTCTCGTGCAGCCGAAGGCGAGCCGTCAAGGCTCTCCGACTTGGCAGGAAGGAAGATCGCCTTTCCACGCTCGTTGCATCCCGAGCTGGCTGACGGATTGCGCGCGCGGCTGGCCGCCGAGGCGCCGGGGTGGATCGAGGTGCCTGTGGAGAGCGACACCGAAGCCGTGGAGCGGCTGGTCTCCTCAGCTGTGCTGGTCGACGCCGCCGTGAGCTCTTTCGTTCATTCAGGCCCGTTCGATTTCGTCGGTGACGGCCGGAAGGAGCTGGAGTACGAGCGACCCGGGACCCTGGAACAGACGCAGATCATCTTCACAACCGAGGAGCCGGTGTCGGAGAACGTCAAGGTCTACCATGGATGCGTGTTCGCCCGCGTCGATTCGGGGGTTCGACAGCTACGCGACCTGACCGGCCAGTCCTTCGCGTTCTCCGACGAGACATCGACCTCGGGTCACATCTTCCCGCGTCTGCTCCTCGAGCGCGACGGCGTCTCGCTGGGCAGGGTCTACTATGCCGGCGGCCATCCGAACGTCGTGCAGGCGGTCTGGGACGGGAAGGCTCTGGGCGGTTCTGCCTTTTACTCTCCTCCCAGTCCGCAGCAGCGGGCCGAAGGTCTATTCGTGGGAGACGCTCGGTATCTGTTGATGAAGCGCATGGCGGAAGCTGAACGGCGCGACGCGTTTCTCGAGGAGGTGCGGGTCCTGCGAAAGACCGATCCGATCCCGAACGACCTGTGCGCTGTCCGCAGGGGTTTCCCCGAGCAGGTCTGGCAACGCTTCGCCGAGTCGCTGGCGCGCTACCTCGAGACCGAGGAAGGAAAAGAGACGCTCTTCGACTTGTTGGCCGGGGTTGCCGCGGATCCGACCGACGACGCGGCGTTCGATGGATTCCGGGAGGCATTGGCTACGTCCGGGATGAGTGCCGACAGTCTGCTGGCGGCCGAGGAGGAGAAGCTGGAGCAACGCAAGCAGCGGACAGGAGGGGACTCGTGACTCGAAACGATCCGTCGGTCGGTGTCACGACTTCGTCCTCGACCGAGGCCGTGCGTGTCGAAGGGCTCAGCAAGGTATTCCCCAACGGTGTTCGTGCCCTCGACGGAGTCGATCTCGAGGTCCGCCAGGGTGAGTTCCTGGTCATCATCGGCTTGTCCGGTTCCGGCAAATCGACCCTGCTGCGATGTGTCAATCGCCTGATCGACCCTTCGGAGGGGAGGGTCTGGATATTCGGCGACGAGATCACAGCGACGGAAGGGGCCGAGCTGCGGGCCATGCGTGCCGAGGTCGCGATGATCTTTCAGCAGTTCAATCTCGTCAAGCGCCACACGGTAATCAACAACGTGCTGTCCGGAGCCCTGGGGCGCAGCCCTCTCATGAACAGCCTCTTTCTCCGGTTCTCCGAGGAGGAAAGGGCGCAAGCCCAGGCCTATCTCGAGCGCGTCGGCCTCGGTGATCGAGGCGGTAGCCGGGCCGATGCCCTCTCCGGAGGACAACAGCAGCGCGTCGCGATCGCCCGGGCTCTCATGCAGAAGCCGAGGCTCGTCCTGGCGGACGAACCCGTGGCCTCTCTGGACCCGGCCCTGCGGCACTCGGTGATGCGTCACATAGAGGCGTTGAATCGTGAAGAGGGTATGACGGTGCTCTGCACGTTGCACGACATCGACCTCATCGAGCGCTATGCCAGCCGCGTCGTGGCTTTGCGCGACGGCCAGCTGGTCTACGAGGGAGAGCCCACGAGTTTCGACGCGGCGACCTTTCGACAGATTTACGGCGAGGACGCTGTCATGGCAGGTTCGGCAGTCGATTGAAGGGCACGATGATGGAAATCTCAGCCGAGCTCCAAAAACAGCAGCGGTCCCCCTGGCGTCACCGGATGCGGCAGGTCCAGGCCATCAGTATCGATCTGCTGCTCCTGACGTTGATGCTACTGATGGTGGAGTTCCTCATCGTGGCTTTCTCGGGTCGGCGTGGTCCGGCCGGCCTCCTGGTGACACCCGAGGAGATTCTCGATCTGCTGCACTACGGCTGGGCCGTCGCTGGAGGAGCTCTACTGGCACTTCTCTGGGGAGTCGCCTCGAATGTGCTCGGTACCTCACCGGGTCGAGCCTTGGTTCTCGGCGTTCCGGAGCGAGAGGGCCAGCCCCCGTGGACACACACGCTGCGCGGCTGGTTCATCGCCCTCATGGTCCAGCTGACAGTTTTCACGGGCTGGCTCATCACGGAAGTGCAGCTGGTGACGTTTCTGACCCAGTTCTCGAAGGCCTCCGACATCGTCCGCGGCCTGCTGCATCCCTCGAGTACCGTCTTGCATCAGGGCCTCGTTCTGCTGGTGCAGACGATCTTCCTGGCCTTCATGGCCACCGCTTTCGCCATTCCGGTGGCCTTCTGCCTCTCTTTCCTCGCGGCAAGAAACCTCACCCGGGACACCTTCCTGCTGCGGTCCGCCTACACCCTGGTTCGAGCCGGGATGAACTTCACGCGGGCGGTCGAGCCTCTGGTTTGGGCCCTCATCTTCATCTCGTGGGTCGGGATCGGTCCTTTCGCCGGTGTCCTGGCGCTCTGGGTGCACTCGGTCGCCGCTCTGGTGAAGCTCTATTCGGAACAGATAGAGAACATCGACCACGGCCCGGTAGATGCCATCACGGCCACCGGAGCCTCCCACTTGCAAGTCCTGCGCTACGGCGTGGTGCCGCAGGTGATACCGCCATTCCTCTCCTTCACCATCTACCGTTGGGACATCAACGTCCGGATGTCGACGATCATTGGCTTCGTAGGCGGTGGCGGAATCGGCTACATTCTCAAGCCGAGGGTCGATCTGGGACAGTGGGGTGAAGTCGGGACCCTGGTGTTGCTCATCGCCGCAACGGTCTGGTGTATGGATATTCTCTCCGCGAAAATCCGTGAGCGAATCGTCTGAGCGGACCTGACTCTGCCGACTCTGGGGTATCCTGCGCCACTAGGATTCGGTTCTCGGGTGGATCGGGAGCCGAAGGAAGATTCTTCACCAAGGAGTAGCAATGAGATCGGAAGACCGCCGTGGACGTGGAAAGCGATGGCTTTGGCTGACGATCCTGGTCGTCGGAGCAGCGGGTGCCCTGCTGACCTTCAGGGTGGGAGGGAGACCTTCGATTCAGATCGAGCCCGCGATGCCCGGCATCGGCCGCCGAACACCGATCGTCGTGCAGATGACAGAGCCGGGTCGCGGTTTGGCCAGGGTAAGGGTCGAGTTTGTGCAGGGAGACCGAACGGAGATCCTGGCGGAAAAAGAGTTCGAGACCAGGGCGGCCTGGAAGTTCTGGGGCCCGGCGACCGAGCACGACTCGATCGAGGTCGAGGTCGGCAGCGAGACGATCGAAAGGCTGGAGACCGGAGAAGCCTTGATTCGAGCCAGTGCCTGGCCAGCCGGCACCTGGTTACGCCACCCTGGAGCCGAAGTGAGAGAGTTGGTCCTCCCCGTGCGTCTCACGCCGCCCGCCATCATGCTGCGCTCGCGGCAGCACTACGTGGCGCAGGGCGGCGCCGGAGTGGTGGTCTACGCCGTCGGGGCCACGGCCGTCGAGGATGGCGTTCGGGTCGGTGACTGGTGGTTTCCGGGCTTCGACCTCCCGGGTAGCGCGGACGGCGGGCGGTTCGCTCTCTTCGCGGTGCCATTCGATCTCGAGGACCCCAACCAGTTGCTGCTGGAAGCGACCGACGATGTGGGCAATACGGGGACGGTCGGCTTCGTAGATCAGTATTTCCCGAAGCCCTTCAAACGAGACACCATCGAGGTGAGCGATCGGTTCATGGAAAGGGTCGTTCCGGCGATCATGGGGAACACCCCCGGTGCCGAGGATCAGGGCAGCCTTCTCGACAACTATCTCTGGGTCAATCGCGAGCTGAGGAAGCGCAACGCTGCCGAGATCATCGGTCTGGCCGAGAAGTCCAGCCGGGAGTTCCTCTGGGATCGACCCTTCGTGCCGATGTCGAACGCCCAGGTGATGTCCTCGTTTGCCGATCGCCGAACCTATGTCTACCAAGGGCGCGAGGTCGACCAACAGGACCACCTCGGATTCGACCTGGCCTCCGTTCGGCACGCCGACATCGAGGCGTCGAACAGCGGC
>JARFQS010000494.1 GCA_029287645.1 Thermoanaerobaculia bacterium
CCGCCTTGACCCACTTCGAAATGGCAGCGAGCGATCGTAGGTGCGCTGCGGGCTTGTCGGAGGGAGAAACCACCAGGAAGAACAGCCGAACAGGTGCTCCAGCCTCTCTCTCGAATTCGACGCCATCACGTGACACACCGACTGCAACCTCCACATCCTTGAGGTTGTCCATCTTGCAGTGCGGAATGGCTACACCACTGCCGATGGCGGTGGACCCGAGCTCTTCTCGCTCGACCAGACGCCGGTACATCGAATCGGAATCGGAGATGACGCCGTTCCGGGCCATACCTTCGGCTAGAACGCGCAGTATTCCGGGCCGATCCGTGCCAACGAGGTTCGGAAAGATGAGCTCGGGCTCGGTCAACGAGCCCAGCGACGGGGGGTGATCGCTACTCTGGCGAGATGAGTCCGTAGTTCTTGTCCTTGCGTCGATAGAGCACGTTGACCTGGTCGTTGGTGGCGTTGCGAAATACTACAAAACCGTAGTCGCTTTCCTCGAGTTGGATTGCGGCCTCGTCGAGACTCATCGGCTTGATGCTCAGCACGTTCGACTCGACGATTCGCGGCTCGGTTCCGAGACCGACTGAAGCCTCATCGACTACCTCGACTGGCCAGTGGCTCCCATTGTTGCGATCCGCCTTCCTGCGCTTGTCCCTGAACTTGTTGCGGGATCGCCGAGCTTGCTTCTCTGCTTTGTCGACCGCGAGGTTGACGGCGTCGAAGATGTCGTCGGTCTCCTCATTGGCTTGGATGATCCCGAATCGATGGGTGATGTGCAGATCCGCCGAGCAGCGGTGCTTCTCCTGCTCGACCGTGACACGCACTTCGACGGGGTCGTCCAGGAATTTGCCGACCTTCTGCAGCTTGTCGGCGGTGAATTCACGAATCTTGGTGTCTAGCTCGAGGTTTCGCGCAACGTAGTCGATATTCATGTCTCTCCTCAATCTAGGTCCCTGTTTGAGATCGCTTCTCCAAGATTAGAAGATCTGCTTGCGGTTGGTCGACGAAGGAACACCCAACTCGTCACGATACTTGGCCACCGTTCGCCGCGCGATGTTGATCCCTTCACGCTGCAGCATGCGCGTCAACTCGCTGTCCGACAAGGGTCGCTTTGGATCCTCGTCCTGAATCAGATGCTCGATCTTGCGCTTGACGGTCAGCGATGAGATGTCGGCGCCGTACTCCCGGTCGATGCCGCTGTGGAAGAAGAACTTCATGGGGTATAGACCGCGCGGCGTGTGCATGTATTTGTTGGAGACGACTCGGCTGACCGTGGACTCGTGCATTCCGATGTCGTCTGCCACATCCCGCAGGACCATCGGCCTCAGGTATTCGATACCCCGCTCCAGGAAGGCCTGCTGCTGGCGAACGATGGAATCGGCGACCTTGTAGATGGTTCTCTGCCGTTGATCGAGGCTCTTGATCAGCCAGACGGCGGAACGCAGCTTTTCCTTGATGAATTGCCTGGCGTCGGCCTCCTTGCCGTCGTTCACCATGCTGCGCAGCATCCTGCGGTAGGCGTTGCTGATCCGTAGTCGTGGCATCCCGTCGTCATTCAAGAGGATGACGTACTTGCCACTGACCTTGGTGATGTGCACATCAGGCTCGACGTAGTGGGTGCGCTCTGTACTGAACTTACGACCCGGCCTGATCTGCAGTCCGCGGATGCTCTCCACCACCGGTTCGAGATCCGAGAGTGGGACGTCGAGCTGTCGAGCAATCTGTTGGAACTGGCGCTTCAGGAAGAGCTCCCAGGCCTCGTCGATGATCCGGCGAGCCAGCGAGTCCGGCGGCTCGGCTCGGGCATCGAGCTGCCGAGACAGGCTCTCCTTCAGGCTGTGGCAGGCGACGCCCGGAGGATCGAAAGCCTGGACGAGAGCCAGAGCTTCCTCTACTTCCTCGGGGGTATAGGAGTGACCCGGCTCCTCCTGCCACCCCATGAGCTGGATCTCCTCCTTGCTGGCGACGAGAAAACCGTCGGGGTCGAGGTTTCCGATGATCACTTCCGCGATCTCCCTGAGCCGCTCGGAAACGTCCGACATGTGAAGCTGCCACAGGAGATGATCGTAGAGGTCCGGCTCTCGAGTCAGCGTATTCTCGAGGGGAGGCGCTTCCCGCGCCTCGAATACCGCAGGCCCCGTCGAGCCTTCGAGGTAGTCGTTGAAGTAGGCATCGAGGTCGATGTCGTCCATGGACTCCTGGTGATCCAATTCGTCAGTGGCCGTCTCCTCGGCCGCCGCCTCCGCACCCTCCTCCTCCTCACTCTCTTCGTTGGAGTCTTCTGTCTCGTAGGTCTCGTCACCTTCCTCGAGCACGGGATTCTCGACGAGCTCCTGGGCCACAACGGTCTGCAGCTCCATCCGAGTCATCTGCAGCAACTTGATCGCCTGCTGCAGAGACGGCGTCATGACCAGCTTTTGAGCCAGCTTGAGGGAGAGTTTCTGTTCGAGCGCCATTCGCTGAATGCCTACAGGGTGAAGTCTTCCCCTAGATAGATCTTGCGGACCTGGGGATCGGAGGAGAGCTCTTCAGGAGCCCCGAAACGGAGGATTTCACCATTGTTGATGATATAAGCGCGGTCGGTGATTTTCAATGTCTCCCGGACGTTGTGATCGGTGATCAGAACGCCGATTCCCATCGTTTTCAGCTGCTTGACGATGCGCTGGATATCCAGCACGGCAATGGGGTCGATCCCGGCAAAGGGCTCATCCAGGAGAATGTACGAGGGGCTCAGGACCAGGGCCCGGGCGATCTCGAC
>JARFQS010000468.1 GCA_029287645.1 Thermoanaerobaculia bacterium
GCCCGAAATCGAGGACTTTGACTCGCCCCTCCTTGGTCACCATGACGTTGGCCGGCTTCAGGTCGCGGTGAACGATGTCCTTTTCGTGGGCGGCGGCAAGGGCATCTCCGAGTGCGGTGGCGATCTCGTGGATCTCGTCGGCGGGCATCCCCCCTTCAGGGATCAACTGCTCGAGCGGCTGCCCCTCGACGAGCTGCATTGTCAGGAAATGGACGCCACCCGATTCCTCTACGGAGAACACGGTGACGATGCCGGGGTGATCGAGCGCGGCGAGCGCCTTGGCCTCACGTCTGAATCTCTCCAGGCGCTCCGGATTCGAGGCCATCTCTGCCGGCAGCACCTTGAGGGCCACGTCCCGCCCGAGCTTGGTGTCGGTCGCCCGGTACACCTCACCCATGCCGCCCTCCCCCAGCTTGGCGGTGATCGTGTAATGGGCCAGTGTCTCGCCGATCAAATCTCGGTCCTCTTCCACACAGTCTGCGCGGGTTCGACAGCCGATTCTACAGTTCCGCTTCCGGTAGGTGCCCAACCAAGGGCCTGGTCGCCGAACGATGTGTCCTCCAGAGGGGAGGTGCTTCTCCGCTTGGTTCGGATGTTGCCGAACCAAACGAACCAGCTTATAGTTGCCTGGCGAGAAGGGGGACGATCTGTCCAATCCCGAGCTTTCCAAGCAGCAGATCGAGCTGGTCGAGCGTATCGGCGTTCTCCATGATCGGCTCGGCTTCTCCCCCGCACCCGGTCGGGTGGTGGGACTTCTCATGGTGTCTCTCGAGCCGGAGCTGACCTTCGACGAGATCCGCGATGCCCTGGGAATGAGCAAGAGCTCCACGAGCGCGGCGATCAACCTTCTCCTGTCCCTCGGCAGCATCGAGTATCGAACACGGCCGGGCGACCGCAAGCGCTACTTCCGCAAGAGCTACGAGAACTGGGAAGCGTCGCTGCTCGAGCGCATGGATCTGTTCTTCTCGCTCCGCGAGCCACTCGGCGAAGCTCTCGAAATGCAGGGTCGTTCAGAGGAGTCCCGCCGAGCGCTGGCTCGAGTGACAGACTTCCTCGGTTTTCTCGAAACGGAGATCCACGAGGCATTCAAGCGTTGGGAGCAACAACGCGAACACGGAGGGTAACCATGGCCTTGATTGAAATTCTATTCCGTACTCCATCGAACTCCAGATCCTTCGGAGCGCTGCTGGTCGTGGCTGTTGCCGCACTATCGATCCTCAGCGATGTGCCCGCACTTGGGGCTGACTCGGCTACCGCCGCAGAGGTCAAGGAGCCGATTCTCGACAGCGAGACCCGACTCGAGAAGTTCGAGCAGCACAGGGCCATGAAGGAGGAATCGCCGTTCAAGAAGGCGAAGTGGAGCTACCTCGGGCCGACGAACATCAGCGGCCGGTGCACGGACGTCGAGGCCGTGTATCCAAGGGGCCAGCAATACGCGATCTGGGTCGCATCCGCCACCGGCGGCGTCTGGAAATCCGTCAACGAAGGGACAACCTTCGAGCCCGTCTTCGACGAGATGCCCTGCGCCTCGATCGGCGACATCGCGATCGATCCGACGAACCCGGACGTCGTCTGGGTCGGTACGGGCGAGGCGAACATCTTTCGCAGCTCCAGCGCCGGCTGTGGAGTCTTCAAGACCACCGATGGCGGCAAGACCTGGAAGGCGATGGGACTCGCGGGTACCCACACGATTCCCCGGATCCGCATTCACCCGGACAACCCAGACATCGTCTGGGTGGCCGCGGGCGGTCACGAATGGACGAAGAACCCCGAGCGGGGCCTCTTCAAGACCACCGATGGCGGCGAGACCTGGTCCAAGATTCTCTACGTCGACGACGAGACCGGCGTCAACGACATCGTCCTCCATCCCACGGATCCCGACACGATCTACGCCACCACCTGGCAGCGAACGAGGCTCAAGTGGAGCGATCCCAGGAACTTCCCCCACTACGAGAACAGCGGCGTGTGGAAGTCCACGGACGGCGGCGAGACCTGGGATCAGATCAACAACGGCCTGCCCGAGGCGGCCTTTCGAGGTCGCATTGGAATCGACATCGCCCGCTCGAATCCCGACGTGGTCTACGCCTACGTGGACAGCTACGAAGTGGCCGAGAAGGCCAAGCCGGGGCAGAAGGACTCCTACGGCCGTCCGATGAAGGACCGGATCAAGGGTGCCACGATCTACCGCAGTGCGGACGCCGGAGCCACCTGGGAGCAGATGAGTGGACTGGACGAGAAGACGAAGAAGTTCATGGAAAGCCACTCCGCCACCTATGGGTGGGTCTTCTCCCAGATCCGGGTCGATCCTCAGGACGAGAATCGCATCTACACCATGGGGCTGGCTCTCAACGTTTCCGAGGACGGCGGCAGGACCGCCAAGGTCCTGACCGGGATGCACCTCGATCACCACGGCCTATGGATCGATCCCTCCAACAGCGACTACCTGCTGAATGTCCAGGACGGCGGCCTCGCCATCTCCTACGACAGAGGGGAGAACTGGAAGATTCCGATCGAGGAGCTACCGCTGGCGCAGTTCTTCAACGTGTCTCTCGATATGAACGAGCCCTTTCGGGTCTACGGCTCGATCCAGGACCACGGCAGCTACTCGGCGGAGGTCGACATCTCAGAGGGCCGGGCGAAGCTCCAGCCCGTCGAGTTCGACACCACGCTGGGTGGCGAGGGCACTACCCACGCCATCGATCCGCGAGACGGCACGATCTACGCCTCGAGCTTCTACGGCAACCTGGATCGCCAGAGTGCCGACGGCAGCGAGAAGAAGGACTGCCTCCCTCCCCCCTTCCCCGACGAGGAGATGAAGCTGGGGCAGTGGCTGGCACCGACCGTTCTGTCCGTCCACAATCCGGATTACATCTACCACGGTCTCAAGACCGTCATGATGTCCAGGGACCGCTGCATCTCCTGGGAGGACATCAGCCCGGTTCTCTCGCACAATAATCCCGAGAAGTCCGGCGACATCTACTTCCAGACGGTGACGGCTCTCGCGGAGTCGCCCCTACGGTTCGGGCTGCTCTACGCCGGCACCGATGACGGACGGGTGTGGCGCACCAAGAATAACGGCGCCAACTGGGAGGAGATCGGAGGGGCGCCAGTGCCGGCCAAATGGGTCTCGAGGCTGGTGGCCTCCGAGCACGATCTGTCCACCGTCTATATGACCCAGACCGGACGACGCGACGATGATTTCCAGGTCTACGTCTGGAAGTCCACCGACTTGGGCGAGACCTGGGTCGACATCTCGGGCAACGTTCCCCTCGGGCCGGTCAACGTGATCCGGGAGGACCCGGACGATGAGAATCAGCTGTTTCTCGGCACCGACGCCAGCGTCTACGTGACCAAGGACGGCGGCGAGACCTGGGCGGTCCTGGGTGATCTCCCCTTCGCCTATGTCCACGACCTGGCTTTCCACCCGCGCGATCGGATGCTCGTCATCGGCACCCACGGCCGCGGCGTCTGGGTCTTCGACGGAGAGCAGCTCGATCCGAGGAAGGCCAAGGGGATCGGAGAGGTCTCGGAAGAGGATCTCCCGCTTCTGCTCGGCACCTGGAACGGTGAGATCGATGCCGACGGCAGACTCATGCCGTTCAGCCTCGAATTCCTGATGGAGGACGAGGAGATCGGTGGCTCGATGGAGTTCGTCATGGGGACCGCCACGGTGAGCGACGTCCAGTTCGACGGCGAGCTGCTGGCCTTCAAGGCCACCTTCTCGATGGGTGAGCAGGAGATGACCACGGAGTTCGACGGACAGATCGAGGAAGAGACCATGACCGGAACCGGGGAGAGCCCGATGGGCAAGTCGAAGCTCACGGCCACCAAGGAGGCCGACGAGCCCGAGTCGACGGAGTGAACCGCAACACCGGGGGCAGGTGCGGGTGGAGCCTCAGACCTCGAAGCGGTCCCACTCGCGCCGGGCCCTCTCCATCGCCTGGCGGAAGCGTACCTCGCCGCGGATGTTGTCCAGGTACCGATCGTGCTCGGAGAGAAAGGGGTAGTTGATCATCCCTTGGTCGATCGCGCGGTCGAGCCAGTGTAGTGCCTCGTCCGTGGCGCCGATCGCGGCATGGGCACTCGCCAGGACCCAGGGGATCTCCGCATCCCACGCTGCAGCCTGCTGGTAGGGACCGTCGGCGAGCCGCAAAACCTCCGCTCGGTCCCCCCTCCAAGCCGCCCGCCACAGCCCCATCCACCACGTGCCGACATCCGAATCAGGCTGAGCGGCCACCGACTCGGTCAACGCCTCTGCCTCATCGAGCTGCCCGGCGTAGCTCAGGGCCATGACGTAGTTCGCACGCCAGACCGGAGTGACCGGATCGAGGTCGAACATGCGGCGCGCAGCTTCCACCGCCTCCGGGAACCGACCGGCGAACAAAGGCACCATGGCACTCACCAGCAGGCTCATCGGGTTGAGCGGATCGACGTCGACCAGCCGTGCTGCGAGAGGCGCCGCCGCGTCCGGCTTCCCGCCCAACCAGCCGAGCGTGTGGGTGTACAGCTGAAGCGCCACGATTTCGTTCGGATAGGCCTGCAACACGCGCTGCAAGCTCCGGCCGCATGCATGAATGTCACCCCGAGCCAACCGTGTCTGCGAGCGCACCAGGTACCCGCGCGGCGACTCGGGCTCGAGCGCGAAGATCTTGTCCACACACGATTCCGCTTTCTGGATGAGCTCCTCTTCACGCCCGATCGCGGCTCCGATGTTCACGTACTGGAAGTACGCCTCACCGAGTCCCTGATAGACCAGGGCGTTGTCGCCAATCAGTTCGAGTGCCGCTTCGAGATGACGGATCGCCAGGTCCAAGCTGCCGGGCATGAAGCTCCAGATCTCGCTCCGAGCACGGAGATAGCTCTCCTGGGCGCGGACGTCGTCGATCGGCCGCTCGGCGAGCTGGGCGGCCTCTTGCGGCGTCAGCCGGATCTCGAGAGCGTCGACGATCGAGCGGGACACACGCTCCTGGATGTCGAACACGTCGTCCAATGTGCCCCCGTACTTGTCGGCCCAGAGCTGGGCCTCATTCGGCGCGTCCACCAGCCGCGCCGTGATCCGCAGGCTGTTCGAGGCGCGCCGCACGCTGCCTTCGAGCACATACCGACAGGCCAGCTCCCGGCCGATGGCCGCGAGGCCACGCTCGTCGCCCTTGAGACGCATCGCCGAGGAACGAGAGATCACACGCAGTGCCTCGACCTGCGACAGATCGGTGATGATCTCGTCAGTGAGCCCGTCACTGAAGTACTCGGTGTCGGGATCCGGGCTCAGATTGGCGAAAGGGAGGACGACGATCGATTTCCTGTCGGCCGATGTCTGCTGAGCCACGGCGAGCTCTACATCCGTGACCGCCCCTTGGACGCTCTCCGACCTGGTGCGCAATCCCTGCAATTCGTTCAAGACCTCGCGAGCCGTCTGATAGCGATGGTCCGAGTTCTTCTCGAGGCAGCGCCGAACAAGGCGGTCGAGGCTCCTGGGTAGCTCCGGATGGGTCTCGGTCATCGGGGTGGGCTGATCTCTGAGGACGGCCGAGAGCAGCTCGATGGCACTCGTGCCTTGGAATGGCTTCTCACCCGTCGCCATCTCGAAGAGCATCACCCCGAGCGAGAAGATGTCGGAGCGGTGATCCAGGACCTCGCCTTTCGCCTGCTCGGGCGACATGTAGTGCGGTGTGCCCATCACCATCCCCTCCCGGGTCTGGGTCAGGGTAGGGAGCTCCTCGAGATCGTCCGCGGCGCTCCGGCTAGGAGTGAGCTTCGCCAGTCCAAAGTCCAGGACCTTCACCCGCTCGCCGGCCTTCGTGACCATGACGTTGGCCGGCTTGAGATCGCGATGGATGATGCCCTGCTCATGGGCGCAGGCCACGGCGTCGGCAAGCGGAATGGCGAGGGCCAGGAAACGGTCGAGATCGAGGCCTCCTTCGGGCAGCAGCTCGTCGATCGACATGCCCTCGACCAGCTCCATGGTCAAGAAATGAATGCCCTCGGCCTCCTCGACCGAGAAAATCGTCACGATGTTGGGATGACTCAGCGACGCGATCGTCTCGGCTTCTCTCTGAAACCGGGACAGCCGGTCCGGATCGCCCGCCATCTCGGGAGGCAGGACCTTGAGTGCCACTTTGCGCTTGAGCTTGTTGTCTTCGGCCAGGTAGACCTCACCCATGCCGCCCTCGCCCAGCTTGGCGGTGATCTTGAAATGTGAAAGCTTCTGGCCAATCAAGGTGGAGTCATTCTATCCGCGACGCGGCGGAGTTCGTCTTCCTCGTGTCGGCGGTTGTAACACGAAACACCTTCCATCCCTCAACCGCGCAACGACGACGGATTTGGAGATCGGCCCTGCAGCCGAGGGTCCCGCTGATCGTGTACTATCAGGCGCAATCTCGACACTCTCGAGCGCAATGATGCTGGAAAAAGGTACCTCTATCGGCTCGTATACCGTCATCGAGCTCCTCGGAGCGGGGGGCATGGGTGAGGTCTACCGGGCCCGCGACTCACGGCTCAAGCGCGATGTCGCTGTCAAGATCCTCACCGAGCGGCTCGCTGACGACACCGAAGCCTTGGCGCGGTTCGAGAAGGAAGCGCAGAGCGTTGCTGCCCTCTCGCACCCGAATATTCTGGCCATTCATGATTTCGGCCGTTTCGAGGGTCAGTCGTACGCGGTGATGGAGCTGCTAGAGGGAGAGACTCTGCGGGAGAGACTGGAGCAGGAGCGCTTGTCGGCCAGGAAGGCGGTCGACTTCGCGGTCCAGATTGCCGGTGGTCTC
>JARFQS010000512.1 GCA_029287645.1 Thermoanaerobaculia bacterium
GATGTGTATAAGAGACAGGAGCCCAGCGACGTAGTAGCGAAGCGAGGCTTCGTACGCGAAGATCGCCTCGCCCGTGTCGTCGTCGGGAAGGTGCGAAAACGGGTAGAGCAGGCCGTCTGCACCGTCTGCTCGTTCGCTGGCTGCAAAATAATCTTCGGGGAGCCGGACGTCGGCGTCGGTGCTGTGCAAGTAGGCAACCGCGCTCTTGCTGTGCACCGCGGCAGCGAGCGTGAGGTCCAGACCGATCTTCCGCGCCAGGCCGACGCCCTGTCTCTTCGGGATGGCTTCCGGGCCCGTCCGGTCGATCGACAGCAAATACCCGCGCGGATGGTCCCGCAAGCGCATGCCCGGCTGCAGCGCCCGCCCGCGACCGTAGCGCCGTTCTAAGGTATGGAAAGTGCGCTGGTTGGCCTCGATCCGTGGCGCGGGCGCCTCCGGCGGCTCGTTCACGACGAGCACGATGAGCACCGGCCCGCGGCAGCCCTCGGGCACCGTGTCCAGGGTGTCCAGCACGCCCGCGGCCTCTGCGTAGCTCGGGATGACCAGAGCGTGGCCAAAACGGAAGCGGAGGGCGCTCGCCGCCTGAGCCTCGGGCTCGGCGTAGCCGGCCAGGTACTTCCGAATTGCCTTGGACAGATCGGTCACTGCTTCCAGACGAGCTTCGCCTCAGTGCACCGCGGGACGCAAGGGCAGGGCGTCCACGAGCTCGGCCTCGGCCTCGAGAAGCTCGTTCAGCCGCCGCTCGACCCGGCTCGCTTCGAAGTACTCGCGCGCCAGTCGGACGAACAGTCCATGGTGTCGGGCCTCCGAGCGGGTGATGTCCACGTAGAAGTCTTTGAGCGGTCCAGGCGCTAGCGCCTCCGCCACCAGACCGAAGCGCTCGCAGCCTCGTGCCTCGACGATGCCCAGAATCAGCAGACGGTCCAGGAAGAAGGCTTCGGGCCCTCGTCCGACCCAGCTGAGCATGGCACCGACGTAGGGGTCCTTTTCGTCCGGAGTGGGCAGTAGGCCTCGGTCGAGGATGATCGTCATCACCCGTGCGAAATGGTCCAGCTCCTCCTGCGCAAACGGGATCATCTCGCGGACCAGGACCGTACGGTCTGCATAGTGAGCCACCAGCTTCAGCGCGGTGGCCGAGGCCTTGCGTTCACAGGCGGCGTGATCGAGCAGGAAGGCGTCGAAGTCTTTCAGGACGACGTCGACCCAGGCGGGGTTGGTAGCGGTTCGAAGTCTCAACATGAAGAAAGCTAGCTGGCGATGCGGTTCGGTCCGTTACACGGGTTACACGTGAGCTGCGACTCCCCGGTTTCGACCTGGATGGTGCTGTGGTGGATGTGAAACTGGTCCGACAAGGTCTTGCACGCCTCCCGGACCAGCTCTTGATGGGGCGTACCCTCGTCGGCGCTGAGGTGGACGGTTGCGATGTGGTGACCGCTGGTAAGTGACCAAATGTGTAGATCGTGGGCGTCACGCACGCCAGGCAATGTCCCGAGCGCCTCCATGACCTCCTCCAAATCGATGTGCTTCGGCACGCTCTGCATGAGCACGTCCAAGGTCTCCCGGAGCAGGCCCCAGGCCGAGTACAGCACGAGCACTGCGATGAGAACGGATGCGATTGGGTCGGCCCAGGTCCAGCCGAACCAGAGGATCAGCAGGCCTGCGCCGATGGCCCCGACGCTGCCGAGCGTGTCTGCCATCACGTGCAAGAAGGCGCCGCGGACGTTGAGGTTGTCCTGCTTGCCACCGTGCAAAATGCGCAAGTTGACGAGATTGATGAGCAGGCCACCCGCGGCGATGCCGACCATGAGCTTGGCGTCGACGCTTTCGGGCACGCCCATGCGTTCGATGGCCTCGAAAATGATCAGTCCGGCGACCGCGAGTAGGGCGGCGCCATTGATCAGAGCTGCCAGAATCTCGGCACGATGAAACCCGTACGTCCGCTGAGCGGTTGCTGGGCGCTGCGCCCAGGTGACGGCGGTCAGCGAGAGCCCGAGCGCGGCTACGTCGGAGAACATGTGTCCGGCGTCCGCGAGCAGGGCTAGGGAGTTGGAAAGGATCCCGCCCACTAGCTCCGCGATCAGGTACAAGGCGGTGAGCGCCATGGCGGCCCGGAGCCGTCGGCGGTTTCCGGCGCTCCGGTCCCCCGGCGAATGATGTGTGTGGCCGTGGCCCATGCGAGACGAGAACTACTTACCACGACCCTCGCGCCATCGCGATTCCCCGCCACGCTTGAATCGACACAGTGTCGAAGTGCTGGAGCTGTGCCGGGGGCTAAGTCGCTTGGCCATCAATCGTCCCTGTAGTAAGAACCGCGCTGCGGGCGCGAGAAGCGACGGAGGCTCCATGACCGACAAGAAACGAGTCACATATTCGGGCAAGGATGTGGACGTCAGCTGGGATGGTCGGCTCTGCATTCACATTGGCGAGTGCGGTCGTGCCAAGGGGGACCTCTTCGTCGGAGGACGCCAGCCCTGGTGCCAGCCTGATTTGGCTGCAGCAGAAGATGTGGTCGAGGTCGTGGAGCGCTGTCCGACCGGAGCACTCACCCACGACTGCAAGGGCGGCGAGGCGGAGACGGCTCCGGGCGAGAATTCGATCCACGTCATGTACAACGGGCCATATTACCTCCGCGGAGACCTGCAGCTCGACGGGGCCGCGCCGGACATGCCCGGAACCCGCTTCCGCGCGGCGCTATGTCGCTGCGGAGCTTCCGAAAACAAGCCGTTCTGCGACAACAGTCACGAGAAGATCGACTTCAAGGACTACGGCGCGGTCGGCGAGTCGGGAGACGGAACCGAAAAAAAGGGTGGCCCGCTGCAAGTGAACCGAGCTCCGAACGGGCCGCTCCTGCTTTCGGGCAATTTTACGATTTACGCCGCATCGGGACGGCCGGCCTTCCGGGGAAACCGAGCCGCGCTCTGCCGTTGTGGTCATAGCAAGAACAAGCCGTTTTGCGACGGCGCGCACAAGACCGCTGGTTTCGAAGCGGAATGACCTGACCTAGGGGGATCGTAAGAATGAGCTTTTCCACAATGATGGAGCGACCGCTCCTAATCTCCGACCTGTTCGAGCACGGCCGACGCCTGTACGGCGACAGCCGGGTCATCACCGTGACCGACGTAGGCGACCGCATCGCTACGTACAAGGAGATCGGCGCTCGCGTTCATCAGCTCGCCAACGCGCTGGCAAAGCTGGGGGTTGGCAAAGAGGACCGCGTGGCGACCTTCTGCTGGAACACCCAAGAGCACATGGAGG
>JARFQS010000070.1 GCA_029287645.1 Thermoanaerobaculia bacterium
GTGTATAAGAGACAGGCCCAGGCCTCGAATAATGGGTCGGCTTGTCCCCGGGGCAAACCAGGTCTGGCTGATGCCGGGTTCTTGCGCCAAGGTCTCGCCGAGTGTGGGTTGAAGCCGAAGCTCTAGCGTCTCATCGCTCAAGACGGTCACCGGATGGGCCAGCTCCAGCTGACTGCGTAGGCCGCTACCCGTGACGACGATCTCGTCTGCGTGATGGTGAGCCCCCATGAGTAGAACGACCTCTGTGGGTGCGCCGACGGTGACAGCGACGCGCTCGACCACTGTCCCGTGTCGAGGACTTTCCACTTGCACCAGGTAGGGAGCTGGAGGCAGGTTACGGAACTCGAATCCACCCTCCGAGTCGACAGCTGTTTGCCGCCGAAGCTCGACAAGAGTGATGGTCGCATCGAGCACCGGAGAGCCGTCTGCGGTCGAGAGTCTGCCGGAGATCGATCCCGTCTCCTGCGCCAGTAGGGCATGACCCGCAAGCAGGAGTAGGGTGAAGCCCAGAGCGAGGATTCTGGGTCGGTATCTGTTGTGAGGGTACGGCATGTGAAGTTCTCCTGTAGTCAGTAATTCGGCCGCCACGAACACCGCAAAGCGGTGCACTCGATTCGTCGTGAGTAGGATCAGTGGCGCCGGCGGCCAGATGGCGCCCGCGTGCGTCTAGGGATTCAGACGGACCGACAGGAGGGGGGTCCGCGCGTCAGTTGCGCGGTCGAAGTGCGAGTCGCGGGGCCTGCTACAGAGCCTTCTGCTCGGGCTCTGGCCAGGGCAGGTTGGTCCTGGCCCCATTGTGCCGCCAGGTAGGTGCCACCAATCTGCTGTTGCAGCAGACAACCTGGGCACAACAGTGTCCTGACTTCGGAAACGCTTTCGAGGTGAAGCGTCGAGTCGGGCTCGCTGTGATCAGCGAGCAGCTGGGTTTCAGTATAGGAAGGGGGCATCAACAAGGAGTGATGCCCTGGATGGACCGTGAGGCCGAAGTTGGCCAGGAGGGCCAGACAGAGACTGAGGATCACCAGGCTGCGGCGACCCTGTAACCCGGGACGACTCATGTGGCCCGCGATTCTGTAGGATCCTCGCCTGCTGTGCAAGGGATGGCTTTGGCTAGCGGTCCGGGCTGGAGCGTTCATGATGCCTGCCGCTGGAATTGGCGGCCTTGGGGGAGGGCATCAGCCGGCTCGCAGAAGCTTCGGTAGCTTTGGTAGGGTTCGTGGTCTCGAGGCCAGTGAGAGCTCTGGCCGGGGTGGGCGAGAAACACCGCGCAAGCGTTACGATAGATCCAGGGCGAACCCGATCTGGGATTCCGCCGAGTGTCGCTACCGTTGACTCAATAGCTGTCCTGCCTACTCACAGTATGTCGAACCGGTTTTCAGCCATATCGCTTGGGCTTCTGGCTCTCCTCTCGGCCGCGGGTAGACCGGGTGCGGCAGAGCTGTTGCAGGCCACCGCTGGAGAGCAAGGACTGTATGCGGTACGCACGGGTGAGCAGCTGATCGTCAGAAGGATCGGATCGGAAGGTACGTCGATCGATGCTCCGCTGAGCTCCGATCTCTACTCACTGCGCCCAACGACTCACGGCTGGGTCGCCGCTGGTCATGCGCTGACCGATACGGGGGATGCCGATCTTCTGTTGGTGCAGCAATTCGAAGGTCAGCTCGAAATGCTGCCGCTGCCCGACAAGGGCGCTGGCATGCTGCGAGGCCAGCCGGTAGTTCTCGTGAGCGACGGTAGTCTCGCCGGACTGGCCTGGGTCGAAGGCGACAGGCAGAGTGACCTCCAGGTTTGGGCTGCCAGGTGGACCGGTAATGAGTGGGGTGAGACGGAGTCGGTCTCTGGGCCTGGGCCAGGCAGTCAGTTGGCTCTGGCCGGGGCTGTTCTGGAAGACGGCAGCTGGCTGCTGGTCTGGACCGGTTTCGATGGCGAGGATGACGAGACGCTGTTCAGTCTTAAGGCGCAGGGAATCTGGTCAACGCCCGAGCTCGTGCATGCGGACAACCAGGTACCCGACATTACACCGGCTCTCGTGGCTCTGCGCGACGGTGCGGTGGCTGCCTGGAGCTGGTTCGACGGTAGCGACTACCGCATCAAGACGGCGCGTTTCGATGGGCACGATTGGACCGTCAACGAGGCGATGGGCGGCAAGGGTTCGGTCTACCCAAGGCTTGTTTCCACCGAGCTGGGTGCGCAGCTCCTGTTTCATTCCGTCTCTCCAGAAACCTGGACCGTCGTCGAGGTCGACGCGGCGGGCTTGTTGTCTCGCATCTCGACTCTGCCGAAGAGCACTCGGAGCCGGCCGCTTCTCCTGGGTCCGACTTCCGATGAAGTGAGACTCGCATGGCCGTCGGAGACGGGGATGATCGATGGCGCGTCGATCAGGAAACGACCCTGGGAGCCGCTGCGGTGAGGTTGGCGGTGACGTTCTTCCTTCGGGGCCTTCTGATCGGGGCGTTTCTCAGCGCTCCGGCTTCTGGGCAGATCTTCCGCTGGTTGGCATTTGGCGACAGTATTACCGTAGGTTGGTCGGATGACATCAATCCTTCGGGTGGTTATCCAGGAAGGCTCGAGAACGACTTGGGCTGCACACCCTCGACCTGTAAGGTCGTAGAAAAGGGCTCGAGCGGCGAGACCACTGCCGAGGGTGTCACCAGAATCCGACAGGTACTCAACAACAGTGGCCCCGACCCCTACGATGTAGCGTTGATCATGGAGGGGACGAACGACATCTTCCAACCCAACAACATCGGCAGCGTCTCGATACCGACAATCATGTTCAACCTCAACCAGATGGCGACGAAGGCGGAAAAGGCGGGGACCGAGGCCGTTCTCGCGTCGATCATCTGGCTGCACCCTGGAGGACAGCGCGGCACCAGTCGCGATCAGCTGGTGGAAGATCTCCGCGACCGGATCAGGAGCTCCACCAGGAACAATTCGCGGCTCTTTGCCGATCCCTGGTCGAGGTTGTGCCCAGAGGGGCCGGACCAGCACGGTCATTCACAATACGCGTGCTTCTGGAATCATGACCACTACTGGCTCAACGGTGGGCAGCCCGATATCGTAGGTCACCCGAACAGCTCTGGTTTCCGGATGATCGCGGACGAATTCTTCGACCTGATCGACTCGAGCCCGGTGCCGGGCCTGGCGATACCGAATACCCCGTCGGGCATGATCAACGATGCGACTCCCACCCTGACCTGGACCAAGGAGAGTCCAGCCTTGGCGTCGTGGTATCAGGTGCGAGTCACCGGCTCTGGAGGCACGTACTTTCAGTCCTGGGTCAAGGCGAGCCAGGTC
>JARFQS010000110.1 GCA_029287645.1 Thermoanaerobaculia bacterium
TACTGAAGATCGCTCAAACCTCTTGCCCTCCCAGGCTACACCGTTCAGGTGAATGAAATCGCTTCAGGCTGCTGCGCCTGATGTGGATGCTCCGCTCCGGCGTAGACCTTGAGCTTGCGAAGCTGGTGGCGACCCAACCGATTCTTCGGCAGCATTCCCTTGACCGCATACTCGATGAGTCGGGCTGGTCGCTGGCTACGCACCTGGGCGGCCGTCCTGGACTTCAATCCACCCGGATGCTGGCTGTGTCGGTAGTAGACCTTCAGGTCTTCCTTGCGCCCGGAGAAGACAGCCTTCTCGGCGTTGATCACAATGACGAAGTCGCCGGTATCGATATGCGGCGCGTATTCCGGCTTGTGCTTGCCGGTGAGCAGACGGGCCACCTCGGTCGAGAGCCGGCCGACGGTCTGATCAGATGCGTCCACTACGAACCAATGGCGGTCGACTTCACCCTTCTTGGGGCTATACGTTTTCATGATGTCGCTCGACCGTTCTCGTTTCTTGACAGAAGATACCCGACCCTTGCCGGGCAAAGGACCTCCGATATTAAGGAGGGACCCCTGGAATGTCAAGAGCCTCAGCACCGACGAAACGACCCTGGTGCCACCCTCTCCCGCGTGCTTGTCAGCACCCGGCTTCTCCCACCCTGCGCTTGAATGTAGACTCGTCGAATGCAGTCCGCAGGCCAGCCGGTCGACAAGAACGGCCAGACCATCGAACGGATGTTCAGCGCCGTCGCGCCCCGCTACGATCTGCTCAATCGACTGCTCTCAGCCAATCTGGACCAACGATGGCGACGGCAGGCTGCCGCAGCGCTCACCCTACCCATTGGAGCCCCGGTGCTCGATGTCTGCGCGGGGACTGGCGATCAGGCCCTGGCCCTTCGCAAGAGGACATCGAATGTCTGGGCTGCCGACTTTTCCGTGCCGATGCTCGAGATCGCCAACCGAAAATTCAGGCGCTCCGAGGCACCTTTCCCGGCGGGATTCGCCAGCGATACGCTGCGCCTACCTCTTCCCTCGAAGAGCCTCGGAGCCGTAACGGTGTCCTTCGGACTGCGCAACGTGGCCGATCTGGACGCAGCCCTGAGCGAGATGCTCAGGGTCCTGCAGACAGAGGGTGAGGTAGCCATCCTGGAATTCGCGCTGCCGCGGAGCCAATTCCTCCGCAAGCCGTATTTGTTCTACTTCCGAAACATCCTGCCGCGGATCGGTGCCTGGATCTCCCCCCGGGGCTCGGCCTACACCTATCTACCTGATTCGGTGATGCAATTCCCTCAACGGGAGCAGTTCACGCGCAGAATGGAGGCTGTCGGATTCCGTGACGCCACCTGGCACGACCTGACCGGTGGCATTGTGTGTCTTTACACAGGAAGGCGAGATAGATGACCAAAATCCTGGATGGAAACGCCCTGGCAAAGCAGATCCGAGGCGAAGTGGCGGAAAGTGTGAGCGAGATCGTCGAAGGTGGCGGGCGTCCGCCCGGTCTCGCAGCCCTGTTGATCGGTGAGAACCCGGCGTCCGAGGTCTATGTTCGATCGAAGGCCCGAGACTGCGAGAAGGTGGGAATCCTCAGCCGGACCCTCAGGCGGCCTGACGACTGTCCCCAAGACGAGCTGCTGGCCCTGATCGACGATCTCAATAGCGACCCCGACATCGACGGCATCCTGGTGCAGCTCCCTCTGCCGGCGAGCCTCGACGAGAAGTTGACTCTGGCCAGGGTGTCACCCGAAAAGGACGTGGATGGATTCCATCCCGAAAGCGTCGGACATCTCTGGCTCGACGAAGCCGGGTTCGTGCCGGCGACTCCGAGCGGCATCATGGAGATGCTGCGGCGCAGCGGCATCCCGCTGGAGGGCCAGCAGGCCGTGATCGTCGGCCGCAGCACCATCGTCGGTAAACCGATGGGGGCGCTCCTGCTGCGTGAGAACTGCACGGTAACCTTTTGCCACTCCCGTACCCGTGACCTGCCGGCTGTCTGCCGATCGGCGGATTTGTTGATCGGTGCCATCGGGCGGCCCGCCTTCTTCGGGCCCGAGCACGTCAAAGAGGGAGCGGTCGTCGTCGACGTCGGCATCAATCGCATAACGGAGGCGGCCGAGGTGGAGCGGCTCTTCCCCGGCGATGAGGCTCGTCGCGAGCGCTTCGAAAGCAAGGGCTCCGTTCTGGTCGGCGACGTCGACTTCACCCGAGTCGCCCCTCTGACCTCGGCCATCACACCGGTACCTGGAGGGGTGGGCCCGTTGACCCGAGCCATGCTCCTGGTCAACACCCTGCGTGCGGCGAGGCTTCGACAGGGCATCGCGGTGACGGCTTCTTAGGAGATCCATGGCCCCGCTGCGCATTGGCCTCACCGGCGGACTGGCGGCAGGTAAGTCAACGGTCGGCCGCTGGCTCGAGGAAGCCGGGATCCCGGTGATGGACGCCGACCGTGTGGTGGCCGAGCTCTACGAAGCGGGCGCACCTGGAGCTGTGGAAGTCCAGGAGCTCTTCGGAGACGACCTGCTACTCGAGGACGGCTCGGTGAACCGTGCGCGGCTGGCTGATCTGATCTTCTCGGACAGGCAGGCCCGAGATCGACTGGAGGCGGCGATCCACCCGATGGTACGGCGACGATTCGAGGACTTTGCCGCCAGCCAAACTGTCGCGGTGCTGGAGGCGACGCTCCTGGTCGAATCGGGGCTCCACACCGACTGCGATCGGGTCATCTCAGTCGAGGCCGATCCCGCTCTCAGGCGGCAACGCGCGATCGGCCGCGGCATGGATGAGCAAGAGGCCCAGCGAAGGCTGGATGCGCAGGGCAGTGGAGAGCTCCGTCGCGCCGCCGCCGATCACATTCTCTGGAACGACGGCTCTGTCGATCAGCTGCGGCATCGGGTCGACGAGCTCGTCCTCGAGCTGACTCGGGGCAGCGAGCTATGACGAAAGCCGCGCCCGAGTCCAACCCGCTGCAAGGCGTTGCCCTCGTAACGGGCAACCTCGGGAAGCTGGCGGAAGCCCGTCGTCTGTGCGGCGCGGACCTCGAAGCGGTCGAAATGGATCTTCCCGAGATCCAGTCCCTGGACCTGATCGCAGTGTTGAGGGCGAAGGGCGAGGAGGCCTCTCGACGCCTTGCAGGACCACTGATCGTGGAAGAGACCGGTTTGGAGCTGGCCGCCATGGCGGGGTTTCCCGGCCCGCTGGTCAAGTGGATGCTGGGGGCGGTAGGGGCCGAGGGTATCGCCCGAGCGGCCATCGCGCAGGGCGACGACAGAGTCACGGCGCGCTGTGCGTTGCTCCTCCTCGGGCCAGGCAGAGAGGTTGTCGCCGTTGGCGAGACGCGCGGTCGGGTGGTGCTGCCTCCACGTGGCGATCGAGGCTTCGGATGGGACCCCATCTTCGTGCCGGATGGAGAGGACAGGACCTACGCCCAACTGCGCGCCGCAGAAAAGGACCTCTTGAGCCACCGTGGTCATGCATGGCGAGCCCTCCTGCGAGAGCTGGAGCAGCCAGAAAGCTAGAGACTCTCCCCAGCCAACAGCCAGAGGAGCAGCGCTTTCTGCGCGTGGAGGCGGTTCTCCGCCTCGTCGAAGATTCGACTCTGGGGACCATCCGCCACCTCGGCAGAGACCTCTTCGCCCCGATGGCAGGGCAGGCAGTGCAGGAAAACCGCCTCCGGGAGAGCCTTCGACATCAAGCTCGCATCGACCCTGTAGCCTTTGAAAGCCTCGAGTCGCAGAGCGGCCTCTTCCTCCTGTCCCATGGAAGCCCAGACATCGGTGTAGACCGCAGAGGCTCCGTCGACCGCCGCCGCCGGATCGTTCATCAACTCGATCTTCGTTCCCGCCTCGACTGCACCGCTCCGAGCCTTCTCCACGTAGACCGGGTTGGGCTCGTAGCCTTCGGGGGTCGCCACCGCAATGTCCATCCCGAGCATCGGCGCGGTGATCATCAGGGAGTGGACCACGTTGTTGCCGTCGCCGACGTAGGCCAGCTTGCGCCCCATGAGGTCGCCGAAGACCTCCGTCAGCGTGAAGAAGTCGGCCAGGGCCTGGCAGGGGTGCAGGTCGTCGGTGAGCCCGTTGATGACCGGGATCGTGCCGTACCTCGCCAAATCGACGACCGTCTGGTGTGCGAAGGTCCGGGCCATGATGCCGTCGACGTAGCGTGACAGGACCTGGGCCGTGTCGGAAATCGTCTCGCCCCTTCCCAGCTGCAGGTCGCGGTTCGACAGGAACAGTCCCTGTCCCCCCAACTGGAACATGCCGACTTCGAAGCTGACCCGTGTTCGGGTCGAAGACTTCTCGAAGATCAAGCCCAGGCTCTTGCCGCTCAGGCGTGAACGGTATCGCTCCGGCTCACTCTTGACGCGACTCGCCAGGGCGAGCAGTCCACGCAGCTCCTCGGGGGTCAGATCGGCGACGGAAATCAGGCTTCTGACTCTCACGATGGGATCCCTCCTCGACAAAGACCGCGCCGATGCTAGCAGACCTTCAGGGCCGGTTCGAGAGCCTCGCGCTCTGCTAGAATTCGCCTTGGATCATGGCCAATCGACCCCCCCAGAATCCCCTCTTCGAACGCTACTCGTCCCAGGAGATGGCCGACATCTTCTCGGCCTCCCATCGCTACCTGTGCTGGCGGCGATTATGGATCGCTCTGGCCGCCTGCCAGCGCGAGTTGGGGCTCTCGATCACCCAGGAGCAGCTCGATGATCTGGAACGTGTGGCAGCCGACCTGGACCTGGACAGGGTCGCCGAGATCGAGCGTCAGACCCGCCACGACGTCGTCGCGCACCTCCGGCACTTCGCCGAGCAGGCCGGAGACGCGGGCAGCATCCTCCACCTCGGAGCCACCAGTGCCTTCGTCACCGACAACACCGATGCTCTGTTGAACCGCGAGGCTCTGGAGCTCACGAGGAGTCGTCTCGCCACGGTGATCCGCGAGCTGGCCTCGTTCGCTCGAGGCACTCGCTCGATCCCGACCCTCGCCTTCACTCACCTGCAGCCCGCCCAGCTGACCACAGTCGGCAAACGCGCCTGCATCTGGTTGCAGGACTTCCTCATGGACCTGGAGCGCGTGACGTCGATCCTGGAGACCTTCCGCTGCCGAGGCGTCAAAGGCACAACGGGAACGCAAGCCAGCTATCTGACGCTGTTCGACGGGGATCATTCGAAGGTTCGGGAGCTCGACAGGCTCTTCGCCGAGAAGCTCGGCTTCGCCGGCAGCTTTCCAGTGACGGGTCAGACCTATCCACGCAAGCTCGATTCGCAGGTCCTCGCGGCCCTGACAGGCGTCGGGGAGTCCTGCCACAAGCTGGGTACCGACCTGCGCCTCCTGCAGGGCATGGGCGAGCTCTCCGAGCCCTTCGATGCAACGCAAGTCGGCTCTTCCGCCATGGCCTACAAACGCAACCCGATTCGGGCCGAGCGCATGTGCGCCCTGGCGAGAAGGCTGATGATCGACGGCCTGAACGGACCCATCAACTCCGCCACCCAGTGGCTGGAACGCAGCCTGGACGACTCCGCCAACCGGCGACTGGTGATCCCGGACGCTTTTCTGTTGAGCGATGCCATCCTCACCCTGGCGGCCGGCATGGTCGGCCGACTGAACGTTCGAGAGGATCGCATCAAGTTCCATGTGGCTCGCGAGCTTCCGTTCATGGCCACCGAGAGCCTCCTCATGATCGCCACGGTCCGTGGCGGCGACCGTCAAGAGCTCCACGAGCTGCTGCGCAAGCACAGCATGGCGGCGCACGAAGCGGTCTCTCGGGGTGAGGACAACCCTCTCATCGATCTCGTTCTGGCCGACCCGGACTTCCGTTTGGATCGGCAGGAAGTCGAAGCCAGCCTCGACCCGACGCGCTTCATTGGCCGTTCGGCGGAACAGGTAGCCGAGTTTCTCGACGAGTTCGTGGAGCCGGCCCTGGCCGATATCGAAGCGGCTGCGGTCGAGGAGCCCAGGGTATAGCGGTGGCTCCCACCAAGCTCGGCCGCATCGACCGAATTTTCCAGCTTCTGGTCGTACTCTCACTTCTCTACAGCTTGTCCTGCGCCACCGGTAGGAGGGCTCAGGACGGGCAGGTCGGATTCACCGAGCGAGGTCTCGCATCCTGGTACGGCCCCGGCTTCCACGGCCGGTCCACGGCCAGCGGTGAGACCTACGACATGTACGATCACACAGCGGCCCACAAGACGCTTCCGCTCGGCACCGTAGTGGAGGTGCGAAATCGGGACAACGGGAAGCGGACCCAGGTTCGGATCAACGACAGGGGCCCTTTTGTCCGTGGTCGGATCATCGACCTGTCGTACTCCGCGGCCAGGGATTTGGACATGCTGGGTCCGGGCACGGCCCCGATCGAGCTGAGAGTCCTGCAGACCGCCGAGCTGGCGCCACAGCCCGGCGGCTATTGGCTGCAGGTGGGCGCATTCCAGGAGAAGGCCCACGCCAAGGATCTGCGCCGAGAGATCTCCTCCCAGCAGCCCAAGGTCCAGATCCAAACGCATGGTAGCTGGTACCGCGTCGTAGTAGGGCCCTTCAAGAACCGCAAGAAAGCGGAGCAAGCCGAGCGCCAGCTCCGTC
>JARFQS010000191.1 GCA_029287645.1 Thermoanaerobaculia bacterium
GACGGCATCCGAGATTAGGTCGTTGGTCTCGTGGGCTCGGAGATGTGTATAAGAGACAGCTGCCCACGCGGGGCAGGGCGAAGCTATGGAGACGAGGCGCTCCTCGACAGCCAGGTGCTGCTCGATGTGAGTGCCATGAACAGGATTCTCGAATTCGACGAGGAGAAAGCGCTGGTCACCGTCGAAGCCGGCGCGCGCCTCATCGACATCTACGAGCAGGTCCACTATCGCAATCTGACGCTCCCCTCGAGCCCAACGGAGTCCCATTCCACCGTCTCCGGAGCCATCTCCGCCAACGTCAATGGCAAAGACGCCTGGCGGCAAGGCAGCTTCGCCCATCAAGTGGTGCGCCTTTCGATGCTCACTGCCGATGGCGAGGTCCTCGAGATCGACCGCTCGCATGAGCTTTTCGATGTCGTCGTCAGCGGCATCGGGCTGACCGGCATCATCCTGGATGCCACGCTTCAGCTCAAGCCGATCCCGTCGCCCTATCTCATGGTTCACCGCTACCCTGCCGCCAACGTCGATGCCCTGCTCGAGACCATGGACAAGGTCGAGCAATCCTACGACCTGGCTGTCGTCTGGATGGACGCCTATGCACGTGGAGACAAGACGGGGCGCTCGGTGATCCACGCCGGGACCTGGATTGAAGACGACGCCACCGAGGCCCAGCGCAAGGAACTGCTTGCCGCTGGCTACGAACGGCTCGACAAACACCGCCGCCTCGGCCTGGGGCTGCACGAAGCCTTCGGGCCCCTGCTTTCGCTCGCGCTCTACGCCCAACGCCCGATGCTGAAGGTCTTCAACTGGCTCTACTACGTCATGAACCGCTTCGGGGAGCGCAATGGCCCCTCGTCGAACACCGAGCTCTTCCTGAGATTCAGCTTCGAGGCCAGCTTCACGGTGCCACCAGCCCACCTGGTCTGCGGAGCCCGTGGCTACACTGTCCAGCTCACCTTTCCGAAATCGCAGGCGCGTGAAGCTATCGTCGAGCTGATGGGGATCTGCCAGTCTTCGCCGTCCCCGCCGGTCACCACCATTCTTCGAGCACACAAAGCGGACGACGGGCTACTGTCCTTCTCCGAGGATGGCTACAGCCTCAACTTCGAGTTCCACCCGAAAAAGTACAACGAGGTCGAGAGCCGCAAGGCGATCGATCGCATCATCGATGCGACGGCGAAGCGCGGCGGGAAGATCCACCTGGCCAAGGACCAGGTCATGACGCCCGAGCAATTCGCACGCATCTACCCGCGCCACACGGAGCTTCTCGAGTACAAGCGACGGCTCGATCCGGAAGACCTGTTCACCTCGGATCTGGCACGCCGCGTCGGACTGACACCCTCCTGACCTCCTTGGAGCAGGAGCAGATCGTCCCCATTGCGGGGACAGACAGCAGCATCCATTCTCGGACCCTTCACCCAGGAGAGGAAGCTCATGGAATACCACGCTCGCTCGCTTGGAAGGCTCAGCCTGCACTTACTGCTGGTCATGGCCAGCACCCTAGGGGTGCCAGCCGACGCCGTCGGAGACATCACGTCGCCCGAGGAGTTCTTCGGTTTTCAGATGGGGGCCGACAAGAAGATGGCCCGCTGGGACAAGATCGTCGAGTACTTCGAGTTGCTCGCCACGCAGAGCGACAGGATCCAGGTCACCGACCTGGGGCCCTCGACCGAGGGCAATCCCTACCTGCTGGTGATCATCTCGTCGGCCGAGAACATGGCGAATCTGGAGCGGCTCAGGGAGATCAGCCTCTCCCTGGCCGATCCGAGAGGTATCCCTGAGGACGAGATCCGGGGACTCGTAGCCGAGGGCAAGGCGGTCGTCAGTCAGTCGTACGGCCTCCACGCCACGGAAGTGGCTGGGACCCAGACCACACCCGAGCTGGCCTACGAGTTTCTGACGCGGGACGACGAGGAGGCGCTTCGAATTCTCGACAACACGATCCTCTTGCTCTTCCCGTGCTTCAATCCCGACGGCCAGATCATGGTCACCGACTGGTACCGCAAGACGCTGGGCACGGAGTACGAGGGGGTGGGCCTCCCATGGCTGTACCACAAGTACGTCGGCCACGATAACAACCGGGACGGCGACTTCCTCAACATGATCGAGGCGGTCTACAACGCCAAGATCCTGTACCGGGACTGGAAACCCCAGGCCTATGTCGATCACCACCAGATGGGCGGCTACGGCGCCCGGTTCTACGTGCCACCCTACAGCGAGCCCATCCGGCCCTACGCCGATCCTCTGATGTGGCGTGAGCTCTCCTGGTACGGGGCACACATCGCCTACAAGCTCGAGGAGAAGGACCTCCCCGGTGTGCTCAACGCCGGCCAGTATCCGGGCTGGGGCCACTTCGGTTGGCACTGGATCACCCCCTTCCACAACATCGCCGGCATGCTCACCGAGGCGGCCAGCGCCAGCCTGGCGACGCCTCTTTATATCCATCCGGAGCAGCTCCGGGGAGGAGCACGGCAGTTTCCGGACTACGAGGCCCAATCGACGATCCCGAGCCTCTGGGAAGGGGGTTGGTGGAGGGTGCGGGACATCATCGAGTATCAGAAGGTGGCGTCCTGGGCGATCTTGGACCTCGCCGCCAGAAACAGGGAGACCGTCCTCTGGAACGGCTACCTCAAGGCCAAGCGACAGCCGGAGCGCGGGGCCCAGGGGACCCCCAAGGCCTACGTCGTCCCCGCCGACCAGCACGACCCCTTGACGACTCGACGCATGATCAACACTCTGATGCTCTCGGACATCGAGGTGCAGAAGGCGAGCGCGGCCTTTTCCGTGGATGGCATGCAGTACGGGGCAGGCTCGTATGTCATCTCTCTCGCGCAACCCAAGATGGGGATCATCAGGAATCTGCTCGGTCAGACGCACTACCCCGACAACGAGTGGACGCGG
>JARFQS010000548.1 GCA_029287645.1 Thermoanaerobaculia bacterium
GCTTTCCGGTCCCCGGCGGGCCGAAGGCGAAGATGTTGTACCCCTCGCGCTCGATTCCGATCCCGAGCTCGATCGCCGCTTCAGCGCGGGGTTGCCCCAGAAGACCCTGCAGATCCTCCAGATCGTCAGTGGTGCGAAACCGCAGTTCACCGAAGTGGCAACGTCGATACAGATTCTTGGCGCTTAGCCCTTGGACTGAGGTCACGAGTCGCTCCCTTGATTCGCCATTGTGTCGGTGCCCTGTCGAGCACGGAAAGCAGCTTCTCGATTCCAGTATACGCGTCGTGAAGCTTGCTGTGCAGGCGTTGTCTCGCCCCTTGATTTCGCTCCGGGCAAGCGAAGCTCACGAAGTGGAGATCGACACTGTGACTCGGGCGAAAGGGCCGATGACGGTGCTCTTCTGACAGGAACATGGTCCGAGCACACAAAGAACGGGAGGCCTGGCAGGCCTCCCGTGGGTGTATAGCTACTCCCGTCCTCAGGCTGGAACCAGCTCGGGCTCTTCGGCCTTTGTAGCCTTCTTTGCGGCTCGCTCTTCGAGTGGGACGAACGGACGTTGGGTCGCACCGAGGTAGATCTGTCGTGGCCGACTGATCTTGGCCTTCGGGTCCTCTCTGCCCTCCTTCCACTGGGCGATCCAGCCAGGCAGGCGACCGAGAGCGAACATGACGGTAAACATCTCTGTCGGAATGCCCATGGCCCGATAGAGGATGCCGCTGTAGAAGTCGACATTGGGGTAGAGCTTGCGGTCCACGAAGTACGGGTCTTCCAACGCGATGCGCTCCAGATTCTTGGCGATCTCGAGCAGCGGATCTGTCGTACCGAGCTCTGCGAGGACATCTGCGGCAGCTTCCTTGAGGATCGTGGCGCGCGGGTCGAAGTTCTTGTAGACCCGGTGCCCGAAGCCCATCAGGCGAAACGGCGAATCCGGATCCTTGGCCATCCGGACGTACTTCTCGTAGTCACCACCATCGTCCCGAATCTGCTCCAGCATCTCGATGACCTTCTGGTTGGCGCCGCCATGCAGCGGTCCCCAGAGGGCCGAGACACCGGAGGAGACGGAGGCGAAGAGATTCGACTGACTGCTACCGACCATTCTCACAGTCGACGTGCTGCAGTTCTGCTCGTGATCCGCGTGGAGGATCAGGAGTAGGTTGTGCGCGCGGTCCCGAACATCGGACGGCAGGTAGGGTTCCGACGGGACCGCGAACATCATGTGCAGGAAGTCCTTGGTATAGGAGAGGTCGTTACGCGGGTAGATGAAGGGTTGGCCGATGGATTTCTTGTAGGAGAAGGCCGCGATGGTCTTGACCTTGGCGAGAAGCCGGATGATGTTGAGGTCCACGTCTTCGTCGACGGCGCCCCTCGTGTAATAGGCGGACAAGGAAGCCACCATGGCAGACAGCACCATCATCGGGTGAGCCGTCGGCGGAAAGTCCTGGAAGAAGTCCTTCATCGCCTCGTGAATCATGCTGTGGTGGATCAACTTGTCGTGGAATGTGGCGAGCTCGTCTACGCTCGGTAGATGGCCGTAGATCAGCAGGAAGCAGACCTCCTCGAAGCTGGCCGAGGCGGCGACCTCCTCGATCGGGTAGCCCCTGTACTGGAGGATGCCTTTCTCGCCGTTGATGAAGGTGATCGTGCTGGTGCAGGAGCCTGTGTTTCCGTATCCCGGGTCTAGACTGATGGCACCGGTGGTCTTGCGGAGCGTTGTGAAGTCGATGCCGACCTCGTCCTCCGAGCCCACCAGGACCGGGAACTCATAATCCTTGCCATCTAGAGACAGTTTCGCTTTCGTCATTTTGTCCTCCTCCCGGGTTGTCGAGTGTGCGTCGCGTGAATTGCCCCTTCCTTCGAGCGAACGACGCGTCGAGCAATTTTGCCTCGAATCTCGTGGATTGTAACCACCCAAGTAGGCGGTTTCAGGCTCATGCTTTTGTTGGGTTCTTCCTGCGAGAAAGTGTGTTGCGAGATGTCGCCGTTTGACGTATACTGCTTAACGCAGTTAAATACTTACGTGGTTAACTAAATGGCCCAGGCAGGTCTGGCATCCTCGCGAAGCAGCACTCGCGTCTCGGATGGGAACGGACGCGATGAAGTGTTCCGCCTGTTGCGGTTCTCCCACATCTTCGCCTCGGTCGTCCGGGAGTACCTGGAGATTCAGCTCCTCCACGAGGTGAGCGAGGAGGATCTCTCCCTGTCCCAGTATCACCTCCTCAAGCTGATAACCCTGGACGGCGAGCACCAGATGGGGCAGGTGGCGGAGTTTCTGGGCATCAGTCCCCCGGCGGCGACCAAGAACATCGACAAGATGGAGCGCCTCGGTCTGGTGAGCCGCATGCCGTCCATGGGTGATCGGCGAGCGACTCTTCTCGCACCCAGCACACAGGGGCGCCAGCTGGTGAGCCGCTTCGAGACGTTGAAGGAATCGAGATTGGCCCCAGTGCTCGATTCCTTCTCCCAGAAAGAGCTCAAGCAAATGGCGGATCTGTTGGAAAGGTTTTCCCTGCGGCTCATCCACGCTCAGGAGCCCATGTCACAGATCTGTCTGCGTTGTTCGGCCTATTACGACGAGAACTGTCCAGTCCCTCATCTCCAAGATGGCTGCCCATATCGGAAGGTCAAGGAGTTTGAGGAGGCTGTACCTGGCGATGCGGAGGGTTGAGTCTCCGGGCGATAGCACAGCAGACAAGTCCATCGTCGTGACGGCGTCGCCTCGGTGCAAAGTGGCACCTTGAAATCACGGGAGGGCGGCATGAGGTATTGGCGAGATCCTCTGGATGCGGGTCAGATCGAGGCCCCGAGAGGAGATGTGCAAATCCTCGCGGACCGATGCAAGGGCTGCGCGTTCTGCGTCGAGTACTGCCCCAGGCAGGTCCTCGAGATGTCCCGGGAATTCAACCGCAAGGGGTACCACCCACCGGAGATTGTCGATAGCCAGGCCTGCGTCAACTGCGGGCTCTGCGAGATGATCTGTCCAGAGTTCGCGATCTTCTGCATCGAGGCGTCGGATTCGGTGGGTCTGTCCGCCGATGCGACGGCTCCGGCCGGGGGCGGGGAGGCACGGCCATGAAGGCCGATCCGGCAGGTGTCCTCACCGGATCCCACTATCTCGACGGTGACTTCGCTTGCGGCGAAGGCGCCATGGCGGCGGGCTGCCGATTCGTGGCTGGATATCCCATCACGCCCTCCACCGAAG
>JARFQS010000271.1 GCA_029287645.1 Thermoanaerobaculia bacterium
TCGACAAGCGGACCGGGGAGGTCCTGGGGAACATCGACCCTGCCAAGACAGCGGCCGCCACTGTCAGGAGCGGGATGCGCCGTCTGAGACCACCCAACTCGAGCAGGGAGCGCGTATGCGCCGCATGATCGACGCCGCCGACGGAGAGGAAGAGGCCAGCCTTGAAGACTGCATGTGCAAAGAGATGCAGGATCGCTGCCCGGATCGCGACGTCAGTGCCCAGCCCAATGGTCAGGGTGATCAGCCCCAGTTGAGAGACCGTCGACCAGGCCATCAGAAGCTTGATGTCGCTCTGTCCCAGGGCTCGCAGACTTCCCCAGACGCAGGTCACGGCCCCAGCGGGTAGCAGCACCCAGGTCCAGAGAGGAGATCCGCCCAGGAGCGGATAGAGATAGAGCAAAAGCACGAGCCCTGCCTTCACCATCGTCGCCGAGTGCAGGTACGCCGAGACAGGGGTCGGTGCGGCCATCGCTCCCGGCAACCAGAAGTGCGTCGGCATCTGGGCGCTCTTGGTGAGGACTGCGGGCAGGATCAGCGCAAGGACCACGCTCTGCGTCGCCGGATCGAGATCGAGTGCCAGCCAAGACGACAGACTGGCGGTTCCTGACCGGGCAATCAGATAGAGCATCCCGATCAGCATCGACAGCCCACCGGCGACCGTCACGAGCAAAGCCTGACTCGCCGCGCGAAGACCGGCTTCACCCTTCGACTTGTCACTCTTGATGAGGAAGAACGAGCAGAGCCCGGTCAGCTCCCAGAAGACATAGAGAAGCAAGACGTTGTCGGCCAGGACCAGCCCGAGCATCGCTGACTCGAACGCCGCAAGCAGCGCAATGATCTGTCCGTTCTGTCGACTGGCGTCGAAGTAGCGGCCGGCATACTGCAACACCAGCAGACCGATTCCCGCTACCAGGATCGCCAGCGCCAGGGTCGCAATCTCGAGCCGCCAGCTGACCTGCAGGTGCAGATGTGGTGCCCAACTCCACAGCGTCGACACGCCACGGATGTCGCTACCGAGCAGCCAAGCTGCCCAACCGACCGAGAGAGCAGATGCTCCGGCGGCCACCAGGGCCGCTTGCTTCGGCAGCATGCGACCCCACACGATGACGACACCGGCCAGAGCCGGAGCCGCCACCAGCAGGGTCGTCCATATATCTGCCGACTGAATCACTCCACTTGACCTGCCTCAGCACCCGAGGGGCTCCGCGGCCTCACCCGATCGGACTTTCGATCGGACTTTCGATCGGACTGTCGTTTCACCAGCCAGTACCCGACACTCATGGCCAGAACGACTCCCGCAGTGGCCCAAACATACTCCGCACTCAGCTCCTTGTAGTCCAACACGATCACCTTTCGCGCGATCGCCATCAGCGCAGTTGCCATCACCAGCTCCACCTCGATGACGTTCTGACGCAAATAGATCGTCAGATTCTCGAAGATCTCGATTGCGATCATTACCGCGATGAACGCACCGAAGGTCGACAGGATATCGCTGATCGTCAGCAACATCACCGGCGGCTCGCGCAAGCGCTCGTAGAGTACCCAAACGACGTCTGCCACCCCCCAGACGATGACCAGGGTCATCAGCACGACCAATGCCCGTACGGACAGCAGGATCAGACGTTGGGTAGCACGCAGCAGGGGGTCCTTCTGTGGCTCGAATCCCATAGCAACTCCTCGAACAGACGCCCTCCATCGGGCCGGGCGCCTTCAGCTCCTCCGCCCTTCAACTGCCGCAACGATATCTCCTTCTCCCGCAGCGATGGGCGGGTCAGGCTTCGGCTCCGACCTGCGCCTCTTCGAATTGCAGAGGTGTGCGAAAACCCTCGGGCTTGACCGCCAGCACCGAGCAATCGACCCGGCGCAGGATGCGCTCCGCAGTGTTTCCGATCAGCAAACCATCGACTCCACCGCGAGACATGGTGCCGATCACGGCGACATCGGACTGCGAAGCGAAACCGCTGATGACCTCGTAAGGCTGCCCCTTGACGATATGGACTTGGTGCGGGACCCGGCTGAGGTCGATGTGGCCCAACAACTTGTCCAGTGCTTCTTCGGCGGCGCCACGGACCTCTCGCAGTAGACCGTCGACCTCGGCCGGCGGCAAGTTGATGCGCCGACCTCGCAACATGGCCTCGGAGTGGAGCCACCAAGCGTGCATCACATGGAGCTCGCTGTCGCTCGCCTCGGCGAGGGAAGACGCCAGTTCCAGTATCTTGAGGCTCAGCGGGTCGTCGCCTGGACGGTCCGGTCTCGGATCGACTGCTGCAAGCACTCGACCAAACCGCTCCGAGCTCGGCGGCTTCACCACCCAGACCGGAGCTGGACACTTTCTCATGAGATGCAGTGCGGTCGTACCCAGCAAACCCCCCAACCGGCTCTCCAGGCCTTGTGCAGTCTTGATCACGAGATCGTTCTGCTCCGCGACAACACGGCGAATGATCTCCACGAAAGGGCTTCCCTTCGTTACCACCGTGGTGACCTGCAAATCGCGCTCACGAAGAGGGGCTGCCATCTCCTCGAGGTCCTGGATACGCGAACTCACTACCATCTCTTCGAGCTTGGGTCTGCCAGGGACCGTGAGCCAGGGGCCTTCTGTCGACTCTGGCAGCACATCGATCAGTGTCAGGTGGGCCTTGTTCGTCTCGGCCAGATCCGCAGCGCTCTCGAGGCCAGGTGAAGGGTCGGCCGGACCACCCACGTAGCACAGGATCTCTTTGAATCTCTTCATGGACTACCTCCTCTCTGCAATGGACTTCGATTCGACAGTGGCGGACTCTAAAAAGATCAAGAGTGTTAAACAATATAGAACAGATTGATGTAATATTCGTTTTTTACGAATCCTTGGAACGCATTATGAAATCCCTCAACTACCACCATCTCTATTACTTCTGGATTGTGGCTCGCGAGGGCGGAGTCTCTCACGCCAGCGATGCTCTGGATGTTTCGGCGTCGACGATCAGCGCCCAGATCAGCCAACTGGAAACCGCGCAAGGGGTAAAGCTGTTCGAACGAGTGGGTCGCAACCTGCGGCTCTCAGAGGTGGGTCAGATCGCCTTCCGATACGCAGAGGAGATCTTTGCGCTCGGACGCGAAATGACGCATGCGATTCATGGATGGAGTACTACCGGGCCGCACCTCCTTCATATCGGCGTCGCCGATGCCGTCCCGAAGCTGGCCGCATCCAGCGTTCTCCAGCCAGCCCTGGAGTCCTATCCAGACATGCAATTGATCTGCCGTGAAGACGGCGCAGAACGACTCCTGGCCGAGCTGGCAGCCCATCGACTCGATCTTGTTCTGCTCGATAGCCCGCTCGATCCGACGCTACCCATCAAGGCAACCGGTCACCTATTGGCGAGATGGAACATCGCCTTCTTCGGCGCTCCCGCACTCGTGGCGCAGCGATCCAGCGGCTTCCCCTTGTCGCTCGAAGAGGCGCCCGTGCTCCTACCCACCGCTGAGTCGGCGATGCGACGCTCTCTCGATCGTTGGTTCGAAGCCAATGGAGTCGCACCACGCATCGTCGGAGAGTTCGACGACAGTGCCCTCATGAAGACTCTCGGCGAGTCCGGCGTCGGCCTGTTCCCAGCACCCTCCGGTCTGGCGCCCGCAATCGAGCGCCAGCACGGGGTCACTACTCTTGGCGTGCTCAAGGATGCGGAGGTCTCGTACTATGCCATTACCGTCCAGCGGCGTATCGAGCACCGCGGTGTGGAGGCCATTCGCCAAGCCGTGCTCTGAACCTACGTGGCAGCTCCCTGGTTCGGCGAGGCCTGGCTCTCTGAACAGCCATGGGCTGGGAGCGATCACCGAAATCCTGGAGCCCTGTCAGTCCCGGACGACCGTGACGATACCGAGGTATCCATCCACGGTGAGTGAATCACCGTTTTCGACCATCGATGTCGCGTCGGGCACACCGGTGACGCACGGCAGACCGTACTCGCGAGCGATGATGGCACCGTGAATCAGCATTCCTCCTCGCCGTTCGACGACACCGCAGGCCATCGGCACCACGAAGGTCATGTTCGGATCCACGGCATCACACACCAGCACTTCGCCAGCCTGGAAACGAAAGAGGTCCTCGACATCCTCGATCACCCGCGCCGTGCCGGTGCCGATGCCGGGGCCCGCGGGCTGACCAACCAGCTGCCGTGGTAACGCTTGGAATCCCTGCTCGATGGCAGGGCCGACATCCGGTTGCTTGGGTTCGACCACCAGATTCGGGTGACGCAGGGCCTGTGTCACCCGGTCCAGATCGCTCGGCTGTAGATCTTCATGCCAGGTGCCGCCCAGACGGCGGTGACCCTCGCTAACCGCATCGAGAACCAGAGCCTCGAGGCGGGCCAGATGAATGTTGTCGTCGTCTCGCAGCCGGTAGCTGGCTCGGCCCAGGTCGAGCAACCGCTCGGCCAGGTCTCTTCGGTCCTCCTCTACAGCTGCCAGAAAAGCCGCCGACCGCTCCTCCACATCTGGTTTCGACCTCGGTAGAGCGATCGCGGTTGTTTCGGCCATGGAAAGCAGCAGCCGATTCAGTTGCACCCGTTCACTGAAGCACTTCTGTGACGCATAGGCAGCATCACCGAATTCCTGCTTGAAGTCCTCCACCGCGCGCTCGAAATCGGTATCACCCTGCTCGCCAGCTGCGAGCCGGCGCCTCAACTCAGGGTCCTTTCGAACCCTCGAAGCCAGCCGTTCGAGCTCTCGATTTCGATGCACGCTCAGCAGAGGAGTCGCGGCGAGCAGCTCCATGAATTCGTACGGATCCTCGGGCTCCATGACGTTGTTGTAGAACTGCCCGAAGAGACGAATTCCATGAGCGAGCGGAATGAAGTCCTGCGAGTAGACCTCCACCCAGCGGTCGTGGGCTCGACTTCGCCGCTCGATCTCCTTGGCCAGCTCACCGCTGGACAGTGACCCGAGATCGACCGAGCCGAGTTGCGTGGCTTCTCGATCCATCGCCGGCAGGAGCTCGTGTTCGACACGATCACGTAAGTCCAGCAGATTCTGCACGCTGCGGGTCAGGCTCAGGTACCAGGCCCGCTTGTCGCCTTGGCCAGAAGTAGACGTCGTAACGGGTCGCGACTGCAGGAGCACCAGCTGCCCGTCGGCAAGAGTCCACTCCATATCCTGCGGCCCACCGAACAGCTCTCCCGCGGTGATCACCGCTTGCAGGACCTCCCCCAGGTTCGCCTCATCCAACGGAGGCACGTCTGCCTGCTCGGATGGCAGCTTCTCGACCGTCGGTTCGGCACCGCGCAGAACCATTCGAAGACGCTCTGGCGGAGCGAGATGCTCCACGACGCGCGCCGATCTCCGGTCCAGACTCCAGCGATCCGGCTGGATGGTGCCGTCCACCAAGCCCTGATTCAGGCCATAGACGGCCTCGACCGCCACCAGCTCCGGATCGCTGGGATGAGCTCCAAACGCGATGCCCGAGCGCGAGCCTTCGACCAGAGGCTGGAGAATCACCGCCATGGCACTCGACTCGACATCGATCCCGAGCTCACGACGATAAAGCAGGGCGCGGTCGGTCCACAACGATGCCCAGACCCCTCGGATCGCGTCCAGAGTCCGCCCTACCCCGCGCACCCCGACGAAGGAATCGTGCAGGCCGGCAAAGGAAGCGCCCTCCGAGTCCTCGCCGGGTGCCGAGGAACGAACCGCCAAGCGACTCTGTGCCAGCTCTCCTCGCAAGGTGGCCGAGAGATCTTCGACGATTGCTTCCGGCACAGGTGCTCGAATAAACCGATTCCGGATACGCAGGGCCACATCCCAAAGCTCTTCCCACCGCATGTCTGCAAAGCTCTTTCGACCCAGCTCCTGACTAATGACCGCCCGCAATCCGGCCTGCTCCACGAAGAGCTCATAAGCCTCGATCGTCAGGCACCGGGTGGCTGGCACTGCAATGCCAGCACGATGCAGCGCGGCGAGAGCAACCACTTTCCCGCCGACGCGACGGCCATCAGTGTCGGTGATCTCGTCGAGACCGACGATCAGCTTCATGGCTCGATGTGCAGCTCGATGACGTGCTGAAACCGGGTCACCACCATGTAGACCGATACGCGAAGACGCAGAAAGACGCAGCTTGGCGAATGAACGAAGCTCTCGAGATGAGGATGCTTGGCGAGAAACAACTCTTCGAACTCGGCCCGCTCTGCAACGCCGATTTCTTCCACAACTCCGACTGCGGTCGCTGCCGATGCTTCAGTGAAGTCGCTGGCGCGATTTCCTCGATTGTCCACCAGCATCGAAGCGCGGGAGTCCGCTGACAGGTTGGCGAGCTTGCGGGTCGAGCGTCCAGTGGCAAACAGCAGTTGCTTGAGATCTGGAGTCGCAACGAATCCCACCAGGCTGGTATAGGGCTCTCCTTCGTGCTGAGTGCCGAGAACTCCCAAGAGCTGAGTCTCGAGCAACTCCCTGAGAATTTGCATGTGGCCTCGAGTTTCGTTCATGTTTCAGAGCGTCTTGCAACGTGGATCGTCACGGCCACGCCTCAGTGGACAAAGCCCGGAGCGGCGAGCGTAAAAGGGGCGATCGTGGCATCGAACGCCTCGCCCGACTTCGTGATCATCTGGTAGGTGCCTTCCATCTTGCCGACCTCGGTCGGTAGAGGGCAACCCGACGTGTACTGGAAGGCCTCGCCAGGCGCGAGAATCGGTTGCTCTCCGACCACCCCTGGACCGCGGACCTCTTCCACATGGCCATTGCCGTCGGTGATGACCCAGTGACGCGTCAACAGCTGAACCGTCTCTTCACCCAGGTTCTCGATCGTCACCTTGTACAGGAAGAACCACTGACCAGCGGGGGGCTCCGAGCGGCTCGGATCGAACTGCGGCTGGACCCGGACTCGAATGCCGCGCGTCAGGGCTTCGCACGAGTTGCTTTCCGACAGATCGTTCATCGGGACAAGTGCAGTATATGCCGACATCTGTTTGGGGACCGGACATCGGGTCGACTTCGGAATCCACCCTTCCAGACGGTGCAGCCACCGACCCCCATCTCGGGGTCTGTGACGAACTCCATATCGAGACACCGCCCCTCTGTTTAGCTTGAAGGAGGATGTACTGCCGAGTCTGCGTTCTCTACAGCTTGTTCCTCCTGGCCTGTAATGTGGCCACGCCGGTCCATGGCGCGACCACGGAGATCGGTCCGGGCG
>JARFQS010000549.1 GCA_029287645.1 Thermoanaerobaculia bacterium
GATGAGCCCGGCACCAACCTCATGCGATTGCACGAAGTCGCAGGGAGCTGAAGGTTCGAGGGCTCAAGAGCCCACGCGGCTCCGGTAGCGCAGGAGCAGGTAGGCGGGTAGCAGCGTGATGGCCACCAGCGCGGTGGACAAGGCACCCAGAATCGCCACCTTACCCATCGACTGGAGGCCCGGATAGTGAGACAGGGACAGGGACCCGAACCCGACGGTCGTTGAAAGGGCGGCCAGGACAATCGCCTTGCCGGTCTCCACGAACCCGGCAACGAGCTCCTCTTCGGACTTGTCACCGAGCTCCCGATACCGATGGACCATGTGGATCCCGTAGTCGACACCGATGCCGATAATCATGGTCGAGACGAAGATGTTCATGAAGTTCATGTTGGCGCCCATGAGCACCATCCCGCCGAGCATCCAGACGAGACCGACCAGAAGAGGGACGAGAGTCAGGACCGTGTCCCACATTCGCCGGTAGTCCATCCAGAGCAGGAGCCCCACGATCAGGAAGCCCAATACGGCTGCCACCACGGCGTCACGAAGGACGGTGCGGCGCAGGAAGCTGCTGACGACATTGGCGCCCGTCAGCGCGGCCTGCGGCCCCAGCTCGTTGGCGAGCTGAATGGCCCCGGGTGGGGCCTCACGCCGCCACCCGGTTCCTTGCGGGAACAGGTAGACCACGCTCTTCCAGCCGTCTTGCGTCTCGTGTAGGTACCGATCGAGGAGAGAACGTGCCTGGCCGGCCTCGTCGAAGTCGTCCATGGCTACGGTTCGGTCCCTGCTGATGGCTCGGCCCAGCAGCTCCAGCCCCAATTCGAACGGTTGTGGTCGCAGGCCTTCCTCGAGCGCGGTCTCCTCGAAAGTCGAGCGAATTCGCTGCATATCGAGGGGGCCTCGCCGAGCGTCTTCCAGCCAGGCGAGATTCTCCCGTTGAAGAGGCACCGGCGGGATCAGGGAAGACACCGAGTCGTAACCGGAAAGAACACCCTGCCGGACCAGCTCTTGCGCGCCCTCTGCCGCCCGCGTAGCCAGATCCAGGACCTCCTCCATCGAGTCTCCATGCACCACGAGCATCATCTGCTCGAAGCCGACTCCGAACCGCTCGGCGACTTCGTCCCGCACCGTGGACCCCTGGTTCCCGGCCGGTCGCATCGACTGAACGCTGTCGACGAATTTCAACTGAAGCGCCAACCAGGCCGCCAGGACGGTAACGGCGACGCCGGCCACAAGAACAATCTTCGGCCTCTTGAGGCTGGCCTGAATCAAGTGAGCGCTGCCAAGTCCATGCAGATAGAGCCGCGGCTGCCTGGCGCGCCGGCGATGATGATCCTCGCTCCAAGACAGCATCGCAGGCAAGAGCCATAGAACCGCGGCCATGCAGAACAGAATCCCGGTTCCGGTCAGCAGTCCCATCTGCAACAGTCCCGTGAACTCCGTCACGCCAAAGGCGTAGAAGGTTGCCGCGCTGGTGACCGCTCCGACGACGACAGCCCGGCCCGAGGAGCCACTCATCTTGGCCAAACCCTCTTCGAGGGAGGCCCCCATCTGACGCTCCTCGACGAACCTGCCGTAGGAAACGATGACGAAGTCGATGCCCAGGCCGATCAGCAGAGCCGCCACTCCGCTGGTGGCGGCGCTCAGCTTGCCGTAGGTCAAACCTGCGAATCCGTAGGTCAACGCCAAGCCGCAGGAGAGAGGTAGGAAAGCGTAGATCAGCGGACCGAATCTGCGAAAAGCGATCAAGAACAGGGTAAGGACGCCGAGCATCGAGGTGGCCACGTTGACGATGAAGTCCCGCCGGATCAGAGCGTCGTCACCCAGAGCCATGACGTAGCGTCCGCCCATCGAGACCTCGGGGACCTCCAGCTCCTTCGAGCCCATCATCCGGGGCCATTCGCCCTGGACCTCCGCTATCACCTCTTGTACTTCGCCCAGCAGCTGCCGCGAGAAATCCACATCCTGGGGTGGCCGATTGGGCTTGGCGAGAATCAGGAACATCTCGTGATCGCGGGACAGCAGGTAGCCACTGGCCCAATCGATGGCCAATCCCTCTCGGGCGCCGCTCACACGATCGAGAAACAGCTCCGCGAGCCCCAGAGGATCGAGGCGCATGAGGTTCTTGAGCGCCAGAGCCTGGGGCGTCTCGACCATCCTTCGCAGCTCCTGCACCTGAGTGCGAATCGCCTCGTCGCTCAGTTTGGCCTCGAGGGCTCGGCGCCCTTCCTCATCCAGGAATAGGAGGGCCTGGGGCATGAAAGTCGAGACCATCTCGGTCATCGCACCGATCTTGTACTCCACCTTGTCCAGCTTCTCGAGCTTCGCAAGCTCCTCCCCCAAACGATCCGTGTACCCCTCGTAGGGCGCCAACCCCGAGTCCGGGGGCACTCGCACCACCAACACCAGGTAGTCGACGCTGCCGAACTCCTCCAGGGACTGCCGCAGGACCCTTACTTCGGGAGCCTTCTGCGGCAGCAGATTGAGAATGTCGGTATCGAAGCGGATTCGGCTGCCAGCCAGCACCGCCAGCACCAGCAACACTGCTGTGACCAGGAAGACCAGGCCATAGCGTCGTCGCGCCGTCAGGGCCAGGCGCTGAAGTGCTTTGCGTGCCATCTAGATGGACCGGTCGAGGGATGCCGCGATCGAGGTCGAGCTCTGGAGAGTCAGGCCTCGGTGGAGGTGTCCCGCTTCAACAGACCCGGCGCGAATCGAACGAAGTACTCGGCTCCGGAATACAGGCTCGTCAACATCGCCAGCCAGAGAGACAAGGGAGCCAGGTGCTCGAACTCGCCGAGTTGGTTGTAGAAGATCAGCAGCGAGATGGCCACGATCTGCATGACGGTCTTGGCTTTGGCGGAATTGATGGCACCGAGGACGATGTTCTCCGAAGCGGCCAGGCTGCGGAGCGAGGAGACGGCGAACTCCCTGGCGATGATGACGACGACCATCCAGGCGGGCGTGACTTCGGGATTCATCTCGACGAGCGAGATGAACGCCGCCGAAGTCAGGATCTTGTCGGCCGCCGGGTCCAGCAGCTTGCCGAGCCGGGTGACCAGCTTCTTCCGCCTGGCGATGAAGCCATCCAGGAAGTC
>JARFQS010000285.1 GCA_029287645.1 Thermoanaerobaculia bacterium
GCTCGGGAGGCATATAGGGGGCGGTCCCCAGAATCGTGCCATCGCCGGTCAGGTTCGAGGAGCCTGGCGCCAATGCGGTCTCGTCGTGATCACCCAAAGGAAGACTGCTATCCAAACCCAATTTGGCCAGACCGAAGTCGAGGATCTTGACGCGCCCCTCTTTGGTCAGCATGACGTTGGCCGGTTTGAGGTCGCGATGGACAATGCCTCGCTCGTGCGCTGTCGCCAGGGCGTCGGCGAGCGGAACGGCAATCTCGAAGATTTCGGAGAGCGGAAAACCCGTCTCGGGTAGCAGGCGCTCGAGATCGTTGCCCTCGACCAACTCCATGGTCAGGAATTGGAGGCCGTCGGCTTCCTCGACCGAGTAGATGGTGACGATGTTCGGGTGGTTGAGCGAAGCGACCACCTTGGCTTCGCGCTGAAATCGCTCGAGGCGCTCCGGGTTCGCGGCCATCTCCGAGGGGAGTACTTTGAGGGCCACCCGGCGGCCGAGTTTCGTGTCCTCGGCATGATAGACCTCGCCCATTCCGCCGATACCCAGGGTGGCGGTGATCCTGTAGTGAGAGAGGGTTGTGCCGATCATTCAGCTCTGGCCTTGCGAGAGGCGATCCGCAGCGCCGGTTGGCGTGGGGAGATTGTACTTCACCCTGCGTGGGACCGAAGTTTGGCCAGCGGCCTCCGATCGGCTCGATCCAGCATCCGTGTCGCGAGCCGAGTCGATTGTCTTGCTGGCACAGGAATCAGTTCTGAGAACACCTACCTTTTTGGGTATGGCTCTTTTTCCGCAGGATAGGTAGGTTGGCGGCAATTCGGGTACAGGGGATCGATGATAGGCGAGATGCTTTCCCACTTCAGCATCACCGCCAAACTTGGTGAAGGCGGCATGGGAACGGTCTACCTGGCCGAAGACACCAAGCTGGGACGCGAAGTGGCGATCAAGGTCCTGCCGGAATCGGTAGCTGCTGACGCCGAACGGCTGGCTCGCTTCGAGCGAGAAGCCAAGGTCCTGGCATCTCTGAATCATCCCAACATCGCCGCCATCTACTCGTTCGAATCGGACGAGTCCGTTCACTTTCTCGTCATGGAGTTGGTCGACGGCGAGGACCTGCGGAAAAGGCTCTCCAAAGGACAGATGTCGTCGGATGAGGCAATACCCATCGCCCTTCAGATTGCCGAGGCCCTGGAGGCGGCACACGAGAAGGGGATCATCCACCGGGACCTCAAACCGGCCAACATCCAGATCGACTCGGAAGGTGTTGTGAAGATCTTGGATTTCGGGCTGGCCAAGGCGCTCGATCCCGATTCTGGGAGCGTTCGGCCAGGCCTGGGCTCCTTGCTGGACGGGACCCTCCCTGCTGATCTCTCGGAGTCGCCAACGCTCACAGCGGAGATGACCCGGGAGGGGGTGGTCCTGGGGACCTTCGGGTACATGAGCCCGGAGCAAGCCCGGGGTCAGCAGGCGGACCGGCGTACCGACATCTGGGCCTTCGGGTGTGTGGTTTACGAGATGCTGACCGGCGAGCGGGCGTTTGGTGGTGACACCGCATCGGACCGGTTGGCCCGAATCCTGGAGAGGGAACCGCATTGGGAGCAGCTCCCCGAGGACGTGCCGGCACCGGTCGCCACTCTCCTACGCAGGTGTCTGTCCAAGGATCCGCGGCAGCGGATCCACGACATGGCCGACGTGCGGTTGTGGCTCGAGGAGGTTCCTGGGCTTGCTGCTGAGGAGAGCCAGGCTGCCCCGAAACCGAGATCCCTCTGGCGGAAGTCTCTACCCTGGGTCGCCGCAGCCATTGGTGTCGGCCTCGGAATCGGGGCCCTGATTCAGAGCCGGGCCGTGGTGGCTCCCGACCGCCCTGTTCGCTTCTCGCCGACGAGTGAACAGCTTGCGGTTCTCGGCAATCCGTCGACCTCGCAGGTTGCCATCACGCCTGACGGAACGATGCTGGCCTACGTGGTCGGCAGGGGGCACCGAGGGCAGCTCTTTCTCCGCCGGTTGGATTCTTCGGAACCGGTGCCGATCGAGGGTGCCGAGAATGTAGAGGGTCCATTCTTTTCCCCTGACGGCTCATGGGTGGGTTTCCAGGATGGCAGTGCACTCAAACGGGTCTCCGTAGAGGGCGGCAAGGTCTGGACGATCTGTGAGGCGGGCTACCCGGTGGGCGCCACCTGGGCCACCGACGGATCGATCATTTATGGGGACGAGCCGAACTTCGGTCTCTTTCGGGTGCCCTGGGACGGGGGAGATCCAGAACAGCTGACTCCTGTGGACAGGGAAAAAGGTGAGTACGGGTTTGCCGCCCCGCAATATCTGCCGCACGAGAACGCAGTGCTGTTCACCATCTTCGATGACGGTGCCGTCGCCAGGGGGGTGGCGATTCTGGATCTCGAGTCAGGAATGCGAACAGATCTGCCCATCGCCGTTGGCAGCCAGGCGCAGTATCTCGAGTCGGGTCATCTCGCTTACGGTTTGGATGGTTCCCTGATGGTGGTACCCGTGGATCTCGTGAACCGGGAGCTGACCGGAGAACCGGTGGCTGTGCTGGATGGTCTGCTCATGGGTAGTGCCGTCTCTCCGTTCCTGGCTCATTTTGAGGTCGCCGAGAGCGGGACCCTCGCCTACTTCTCGGGGCCGGTCATCGCTGCCGGCTCGCGATTGGTACGTGCGGATCGTCAAGGCAACTTCGAGCCTCTCGGCGAGGTCGAGGAGCGAATCCGTGGTCCGCGGTTCTCTCCTGAGGGGAATCGGTTGACCGTGACCGGGATCATCGGGAGCGGCCCGATGCAAGTCTGGGTTAGAGACATGGTTCGCGGGACTCTGTCACGGGTCACCACGGAGGGCGAGAACTGGTGGCCGGTCTGGTCACCCGACGGGCGACGGATCGTCTTCCCGACTCGGCAGGTGGCGACCGATGTCGTCAACCTGGCCTGGATGGAGGCCGACGGTACGGGACCGCCTGACCGCCTGACACAGGGAGACCTCAGCGAGCAGCCTACGACCTGGACACCGGATGGGAAGACCCTGATCTTCCACCGCAATGACCACCCTGAGACCCAATGGGACATCCTGGCGTTGGATGTCGAAGAAATCCAGCCTCCGAGGGTCTTGTTGGGTTCGCGCTTCGTGGAGGCCATGGGAGAGCTGTCTCCTGACGGACGATGGCTGGCTTATGTGTCGGATGAAGCTGGCGAGTTCGACACCTACGTCCGGCCCTACCCCGATCTCGACAGGAAATGGAAGATCTCTACGGGTGGAGGGATCTCACCTGTCTGGTCACCCGACGGGCGTGAGCTCTTCTACCTGGACATGGAGGGGCAGGCGCTCATGGTGGTCGCGATTGACACCGAGCCGGAGTTCTCTGCCGGCCGCCCGGAGCTGCTGCTGGAGGGCAGCTTCGTTCCTTCCGTGCTCTACGGTCGGAATTACGATGTTGCGCCGAACGGCCGGGACTTCGTGTTCGTTGAGAACGTGATTCCCGAAGACATCGACACCCAGCTGCAGGTGGTCCTCAACTGGTTCACCGAGCTCGAAGAGCTCGCTCCGACAGAAGCCCCTTGAGGGTCAGACCGATCCAGTTCCTTTGATCAGACTGACTTCGGCTACTGCATCCACTCCTGTGGACTAGATTCCGTCGAAGCTCGAGGGAGAGATGACCGACGCCCCCTCGGGAGGAGTCGCAAGCAGGCGCTGATCGCCTGTGATCAGCACGGTTCCGCGCTCGGTTTCGAGCAGGTCCCAAAGATGCTGGTCCTGTCGGCTGGGAGCCTTCTGCCCAGAAGGCTCGGGTTCACGGACGATGGCGTTGGCGACGATCTCGGTGAGCAGTGAGTCGATCTCGTCGGGGTCGAGGCCGTGGCGGGCGCGGATCTTGGGACGGAGTAGAACCTCGCGGTATTCAGACAACAGGGCTGGGGAGACGAGAAACGGAAAGCTGGCGTCGACCATCCCGTCGAGTACCCTGGCAGTGGGGGACAAAACGTCTCGGGTCAGGAGACCTGCCACGACAACGTTTGTGTCGACGATGAAAGCCCGAATCTTCACCGGCGATCGCTCGAACGGCGACGGCCGTCCCGCACCTCCTCGTTGGCGAGACGAAGCGCCTCGCTCTCGCTGAGGCTGGAGCTCTCGCGGGCCCGAGCAACCAGGCTACGAGCGCTTTCGGTGGTTTTGATGCCGTAGAAGTCGAGGCTCTCGGCGATCAGTTCGCCGATCGGGACATTTCGTCGGGCCGCGGTCTCCTTGAGAGCTCGATGGAGATCGTCGGGCAGCGAAATGGTGAGGCGGCTCATGGTGACTCTCCTCGAGACATGCTAGCACAGGAGCATCAAAACACCAAAGCACCAAGTATCACGGATTCCTGAGCGCGTGCACAGATGACACGCTGTCCGAGTCGGATGGAGTAGAATGCGGCAACTTTCGTTGCTGCAAGGCGAGGGTCGGGATCGCCGGAGCGGTCCGCCTGGAGGCGGTCCGTATGAA
>JARFQS010000333.1 GCA_029287645.1 Thermoanaerobaculia bacterium
CGGCATTTCCAGACTCCAGGAGTTGCCGCTCGACCCGCTCGACGATCTCGCCGTGACTCGCGAAGCGGTCGATCACGACGAAGGGTCGAGTGCCCCAGAGAATCTGGCTCCGCCGTGCAACCTGCTCGCTCGGGGTGAAAGCGAGGATCGGAGCTCGAGGGCGGTATCGGGAGAGCAGTCGAGCGGTGAAGCCGCTCCTCGTGAAGGTGACGATCTGACGCACGCCGAGGTTGGCAGCGGTGAAGACGGCGGCCCGCGCCATCGCATCGGCGATCTCACTGCCTTCGAACGGCCGACCGGCGCCTGCCAGGCTGGCCGCGTGCGCAGCCCTTTCGGCCATGGCGTCAGCTCTTTCCCCGGCGCCGTCGACATTGGGCTGCCGGGCGTAGGCCTCGGCCTCGCAGATGATCCTGGCCATGGTCTCGACGGTTTCGGCCGGGAACCGGCCGATTGCGGTCTCTCCTGACAAGAGCATTCCGTCGGCGCCATCGAGGACCGCATTCGCGACATCGGACGTCTCGGCGCGGGTCGGGCTGTGGTGATCCGTCATCGACTCCAACATCTGGGTCGCAACGATGACGGGCTTGCCGGCTCGCAGGCAGGTATCGATGATCTGCTTCTGCAGGACCGGCACCCGGTGCAGCGGCACTTCGACCCCGAGATCGCCTCGAGCCACCATGACTGCATCGGCCTCCGCAACGATCTCCTGCAGATTGCGCACGCCCCGGGCGCGCTCCAGCTTGGCCATGATGGGCAGCCGTCCACCCGACTTCTCGACGACCTTGCGAATTCGAGTCAGGTCGGAGGCCTGTCCAATGTAGCTGGCGGCCACATAGTCGACGTCCTCCTCGATAGCCAGCTCGATGTCCCTGCGGTCCTTGTCCGAGACCTCGAAAGGAAGGTCGGTATCCGGTAGGTTGATGCCCTTCCTGGTCGAGATCGGTCCACCTGTGATGACGAGCGCCTCGGCACGACTTCCCAGGACTCTCGTGATGCGCAGCTCCACCAGGCCTCCATCGATCAGCAGCCGCTGATCCGGCTCGAGATGTCGCAGGAGGTCGCTGTCGCCGAGGGGCACCGCTTCATCCGATGCGTCTGGAGAGAGGGTGACGGTGTCTCCTTTGAGCAGGTATCGGGGACCGTTCGGCACTTCGCCGAGGCGATATCTGGGCCCCATCAGATCGAGGAGGATCGGCACATGGAGGCCCAGCTCCTGGGCGACACTTCGAATCCTCGCAATGCTCTGTCGATGCTCCGCCGAGCTGCCATGCGAGAGGTTCAGCCTCACGACATCGACCCCGGCTTCGAAGAGACGGCTCAGAACTGCCTTCTCGGAGCTTGCGGGTCCCAACGTGGCGATCATCTTGGCTCGTCGGATCATGGCCCCGCAGTATAACTCTGGGTCGAGCGCCACGGCTGGCCCGGATTTGCTACCATCGATCGCCGGATTGGGAGAGCAAGTCGATGTTCGACGGTCTGCAAGGAAAGCTACAGCACACATTCCGCCGCCTGAAGGGTGAGGGTCGGGTTTCGGAGGAGATCCTGCAGGAGGCGCTGCGCGAGATCCGCCTGGCGCTGCTGGAGGCGGACGTCCATTTTCGGGTGGTCAAGGCCTTTGTCGGCAGGCTGCGTGAGCGGGCCATCGACCAGGAGGTTCTGGAGAGCCTGACGCCCGACCAGCAGGTCATCAAGATCGTGCGCGACGAGCTCATCACCCTGCTCGGCGACCCTGGTCGCGAGCTGGAGCTGGGGGGGCGGCCGACCGTGATCCTCCTTTGTGGCTTGCAGGGATCGGGAAAAACGACCACGGCTGGAAAGCTGGCCCTGCGACTCAAGAAGCGGGGACGCCATCCACTGCTGGTGGCAGGTGACCTGCAGCGAGCGGCTGCGGTGGAGCAGTTGGCTCAGGTCGGAGCCGGCGTGGCAATTCCAGTACTCGAACCGGAGCCGGGAGAGGACGTTGTGAAGTTGGGACGTCGCTCGATCAAGGCGGCGCAGGAGCGCGGGCAGGATGTCGTGTTGATCGACACGGCGGGCCGGCTCCACGTCGATGAGCGGCTGATGGAGGAGATCCGGGCCCTGGGGGAGGCTGTCGAGCCCACGGAGACCCTGTTGGTCGCCGACTCCATGACCGGGCAGGACGCTGTTCGCAGTGCCGAGGAGTTCGCCCGGGTGCTGCCGCTGACGGGCGTGATTCTGAGCAAATTGGACGGCGACATGCGTGGCGGTGCGGCTCTGTCGATCCGAAGTGTCGCCAAGGTACCCATCCGCTTTGTCGGCGTAGGCGAAAAGCCCGCCGACCTGGAGCTATTCCGACCCGAGAGCATGGCCTCCCGGATCTTGGGGATGGGCGACGTGCTCTCACTGATCGAAAAGGCCGAGGAGGGGCTGGATGCGGCGGAAACCGAGCGCCTGGCCCAGCGAATCGCCAAGCAGGAATTTACCCTGGAGGACCTGCGGGATCAGCTGCGGCAGATGCGCCGCATGGGTCCGCTGAGTCAGATCATGGAAATGTTGCCGAAGTCCGGTCCGTTCAGGGGACTCGATGCTTCGATGGTGGACGAGAACCGGCTGACCCGGGTGGAAGCGATGATCGACTCGATGACACCGCAAGAGCGTCGGCAGCCGCAGGTGCTCAACGGCAGCCGAAAACGCCGCATCGCAAGGGGTTCAGGGGTCTCCGTGCAGGAGATCAACCAGCTCCTGAAGCAGTACCGCGAAACCCGCAAGATGTTGAAGGGTGTCAAGGGAAAGTGGTTGAAAAAGGCGGCGGGACTGAGATAGGGTCCACTCCGGCAGGGATCCCCCATTTCGGATTTCCTTGTTACAATCACTAATTCGGCCAAAAGCCCTGGGAATCAGGGCGGGTGGGTCTTGTATCTACGCTCGAGCCGAAACGAAGAATTGATCGGAGGAAACAGATCATGTTGAAGATTCGGCTCCGCCGAATGGGATCCACACATAGGCCCTTCTATCGGGTCGTGGTCTCTGATTCGCGGAAGACTCCAACGGCGTCGGCGATCGACGAGGTCGGCTACTACGACCCGCGCTCCGAGCCGGAGACCATCAAGATTGACGGCGAACGGGTAGAGCACTGGGTGCAGAAGGGTGCCCAGATGACTCCGACAGTCCAGAAGTTGCTGCGTCGCCAGGAAGCCTCGAGCTCGACCGCGTGAGTGAGTCGGCAGTCCACGAAACGCTGGCAAGAGTCATCGGCCTGATCGTCGATGAGCCGGAGGAGATCGATCTCGAGGAGATCCCGGGCCGGGACTCCACCCTCTTCGAGCTTCAAGTGGCACCCGAGGATCTGGGCAAGGTGATCGGCCGACAAGGTCGAACGGCCCGGGCCCTCCGCTCCCTGTTGGCAGCTCGTGGTTCCCGCGATGGGGAACGCTATGAGCTGGAACTCATCGAAACCTGATTCGCCCCAGCATCTCCCTCCAACCGTAGTCGTGGCCGAGGTCCGCCGACCTCACGGCTTGCGTGGTGAAGTGGTGCTGACTCTCCTCAGCGACACTCCCCGGAGGCTCGAGAAGGGAAGTGAGCTCGAGCTGATCTACCCGAGTGGCGAGCGTGAATCGGTCGTTATCGAGACGGCTCGGCGGCAAAAAGACTCGGTAGTCGTTGGATTTGCGGGCTCGACGAGTCGAGACGACGCGGAGGCCTACCGCGGAGCCAGGTTGGAGGTCGCACAGGACAGCGTTCCTCCTTCGCCGCAAGGCAGTTACTACTACTTCGAGCTACTGGATTGTTCCTGTCACGATGAGAATGAGGGCGACCTGGGGAAGGTGATCGAGATCGTGGAAGACGGCGGCGGACTCATCCTCAAGCTGAACGACGGCAAGAGGGAGCTGATGGTTCCCTTTGTGCGCGCTTATCTGAAGGAAGTGGACACGACAGCTGGCACGATCGAGCTCGATCTTCCGCAGGGGCTGGTAGAGACATGCGCATCTCGGTCATAACCATCTTTCCGGAGCTGTTCAGAGAATTTCTCTCGACCAGCTTGATCGGTCGTGCCGTCGCGACCGGCGATCTCGAGGTCTCGGTGCACAATCTGAGAGATTTCACGGATGACAAGCACCGGAGCGTCGACGACGAGCCCTATGGTGGCGGCGGCGGCATGGTGATGATGGCGCCACCCTGGATCGAAGCTGTCAGGACCGTGACGGAGGAAGAGTCTTCCAGATGCATCCTTCTGTCACCCCAAGGCCGACCCTTGACGGACGCAAAGGTCAGGGAGTTGGCCGCAGCGGACCATCACCTGGTCCTGGTGTGCGGCCGCTACGAGGGTGTCGACGAACGGGTGAGAATGACGGTAGTCGACGAGGAGATCTCGGTCGGCGACTTCGTGCTCTCGGGTGGAGAGGTGCCGGCGATGGTGTTGATCGAGGCCCTGTCACGGCAGGTTCCCGGGGTCGTGGGGCAGCCGGAATGTGTCGAGCAGGACAGCTTCAGACAGGGTTTGCTGGACTACCCGCACTATACGCGCCCTCAGATCGTCGAAGGGCTTCCCGTTCCCGGGGTCCTGGTTTCCGGCGATCATGGGGCGATTCGAGAGTGGAGGGGGCGCCAGGCGATCCGCTCCACCCTGGAAAAACGGCCGGATCTACTGACCCGCGCGGTGCTTTCCGACGAGCAGCAGGACTGGCTCGCCCAGATCGAGCGCGGCGAGTCGGAGGACCCCGCTGCTGCAGGGGACCTTGTCACGCAGGCCGAGGACACAGATAATACGAATTCACCTCGTAAATAGAGGCTTTCTGCTAGGTGGAGAGGTTTGAATAGCTATGAATACGCTACAAGAAATCGAGAATGAGTATCTCAGGTCGGATCTTCCCGAGTTTCGCGCTGGTGACACGCTCCGAGTCCATGTCAGGGTCTCCGAGGGCGACAAACAGCGCATTCAGGTGTTCCAGGGAGTCGTGATCGCCCGACGGGGCACCGGCACCGGCGAGTCCTTCACAGTGCGCAAGATGTCGGGAGGTATCGGCGTCGAGCGGGTCTTTCCGATTCACTCCCCGGTGCTCGACAAGATCGAGGTCGTACGTCGAGGCCGGGTGAGACGGGCCAAGCTCTACTACCTCCGAGGCCTGCGGGGCAAGGCGGCGCGAATCGAGGAGCGTCGCGAGGACCGGCCGCAGCCGACGGCGAAACAGAGCGCTTCGTAGGACCCCGCCGGCTCTGGGGTGGTAAGTTTGGCGTCGCTGCAACAGCTCGTAGCCGAGGCGTATCGATTGCGCCTGCTGAGTGGTGTGGATGAGCGGCTGCGGATGGCGGGTTACGCGAGGGTGGCGGGTGTGGACGAGGCTGGACGCGGATGCCTCGCCGGTCCTGTTGTAGCAGCCGCCGTGGTGCTCAAGCCCGGTTACGTTCTGCCCGGCGTGGATGACAGCAAGAATCTCGGCGTCGAGTTAAGAGAAAGACTGGCAGAGGCAATCAAGGAATCCGCGCTGACCTGGTCGGTAAAGTCCGTATCGCCCGCTGTGATTGACTGTACCAACATCCTTGATGCCACTCGTCGGGCGATGCTGGAGTGTCTGCAGGACCTCGATCCCAAGCCTGATTGCGCGGTTCTGGACGCGGTCCGACTCTCTTCGCAGCGCTATCCATGCCTCGGCCTTGTCAGGGGAGATGCGATCAGCTACTGCGTGGCCAGCGCCTCGATCCTCGCCAAGGTCGATCGGGACCGGCAGATGCGAGAGCTCGACCGGGAATACCCGCAGTACGGCTTCGCCAAGCACAAGGGATACGGCGCCGCCGAGCATCGTGAGGCCCTGGCGGAGTACGGACCCAGCCCTGTGCACAGACTGACATTCAGATCGGTCTTGCCAAGAACCGACGAGGCGGTAGCCTGATGGCGGCGAGTCGACAGAAGCTGATCAGTAACGCCGAACGGCTGGTGAGCCGGGGCAAGTTGCAGGCTGCCATCGACCAGTATCGGAAACTGCTGGCCGAGAACCCCGACGACACGAGCACGTTGAACCGCGTTGGCGACCTCTACGCGCGACTCGACCAGGTCGATCAGGCGATCGATCTGTTCAGCCAGGCGGCGGATCACTTCACCCAGGAGGGCTTCTTCCTCAAGGGAATCGCCATCTACAAGAAGATCATTCGCTTGGATCCGGCCCGCATCGAATCGGGTGCCAAGCTGGCGGATCTGCAGCGTCGCCAGGGCCTGACCACCGATGCGCGGGTTCAGTATCAGGCAGTGGCCAAGCAGTACCTGCAGGGCAGCGACACCGAATCGGCGATTCGCATCTACAAGGATCTGGTCGAGCTGGAACCGACGAACCCCTCGCACCGACTCCATCTGGCAGAGCTGCACCAGCAAAGCGATCAGCTGCCGGAGGCGATGGCCCAGTTCAGGGAGATCGCGGGCTTGATGCTGTCGCATGGGCGGATCGAGGAGGCGACCCAGGTCTGCTTGAGAGCCCTCGATGTCGCACCGAAGGAATTGGGGTTTCTC
>JARFQS010000557.1 GCA_029287645.1 Thermoanaerobaculia bacterium
GGGCCGTAGGCTTCGGCGGTGTCGAAGAGGGTGACGCCGCGCTCGACGGCGGCTCGGATCAGCCGGACGGCATTCTGTGTCTCCGTGGCCGGTCCATACCCATAGCTCAGCTCCATGCAGCCCAGGCCGATTGCCGAGACCTCCAGATCGCTCCTACCCAGTGTGCGTTTCTTCATGCCTGTTTCCCTGTCATGCAGAGGGCAGCGCGTCCACGAAGTCTGCCATCCGTTTCTGCATGGCTTCGTCCGGAAGCTCGCCCACACCCGCGCCAAGGTTGTCGAGCACATGCTTTGCTTGGCTGGTTGAGGGTGTCACTGAAGTAACGGCCGGATGCGCGCCTGCAAACTTGATGAAGAATTGTGCCCAGGACTCGACGCCGATCTCGGCAGCCCAAGACGGCAGATCCCGGCCGGCTACTCTGGCCCACAATCGAGTTCGTCCGAAGGGCAGATATACGAGCACTCCAATGCCGCGCTCGATCGCAAGCGGCAGAATCACGTCAGCGGCTTTCCGATTGTCTACAGCGTAGTCGACGCCGATGAAATCGATCGGTTCTTCGCGCATGACTTTCGCCAGGTCCGGATAGAGCTGGTCGCCCGTGTAGGTGACACCGATATAGCGCAGACGACCCGCTTCCTTGAGATCCTTGAGAATTGCGAGCTGAGTTGGCACGTCGCGCAGCTGGTGTACCTGAACAAGGTCCATCGGATCTTTGCCGCTGTGCTTGAACGAGCGCTCGATCTGAGCTCTTGCGGCCTCCGGATCGGCAGCCCCGCCCCCCCGAGGTGCGACGTTCAGTTTCGTCGCCCAGAAGACTTTCTCGGTCGCTCCCAACTCCAGAATCAACCGACCCGAAACTTCTTCTGAAGCACCATAAGCGGGCGCTGTATCGAAGACGGTGCCGCCGTTCTCGAAGAACGCGCTCAACACCTCGGACAGAGGACTGACGTCGCCGCTATCCGCCATCTTGCGAAAGGTTGCAGAACTACCCAGGCCGACCTTCGGCACCTGCTCGCCTGTCGTTGGGATGGCCCTGTCGATTCGATCCTCAGGACTCGCAGCACGAGTGAGTTGTGGAGGCAAAGCGGCGGCAGCAGCGGTCAACACTGAGTACTTCAGGTAATCGCGTCGTGTGATCATCGGGTTGTTCCTCCTGGATGGGTAACGGTATCTCCGCAGGCCGTCAATGAAAAGCGATCGAGGGTTGTACCGATCAAGAGTCGGGGAGTCTCCAGTTAGTCTGACGGACCGAACCGATCGAGTCTACAGCCTGTGGTCCACCGGTGGTCCAGGCTACCTTTGGGCGTGAAGACAGCTTGTAGAAGAGTCAGTAGGCCCTCCTCTCAGGCGCGCCGACCCGATGCTAGACTGACAGAAGATGCAAGATCCGAGTCCGAAGAGCCGAACCCACACATCTCGCGGCAACCTGGAGGGTCCTACCAGCAGAGCGCGATCCAAGCCAACCTTCGGTCCCGATGACAGCGAGCACGATCGCTCTCTGATCCGCTGGTCTCTTTCGCTGCAACCCGAAGAACGCCTCGCCGCGCTCCAGGATTTCGTCGACACATTCTGGACTCCGCGGCATGGCTGAGGTGCGAAGCCCGGTCCGCTTCGGAGACCTTCTTCGGTCTCTCGTAGAGGGCGACGTTGATTTCATCGTAGTGGGTGGCGTAGCTGCGGTACTGGAAGGGGCGCCGGTCTCGACCTTCGATCTCGACATTGTCTATTCTCTCGCTGAACGAAATCTGACCCGGCTTGCGAAGGTGCTGGGGGAGCTCCAGGCGGTCTATGTCGATCCAGCCGGGCGGTCGATCACGCCCGATGTCGACCGCTTGAGAGGAGGCGGACACCACCTGCTGAGGACACGAATGGGTCGGCTCGATGCACTCGGCTCGGTTGGAGCTGACCAGGGTTTCGACGATTTGCTGCCGGAGTGTCTGATGCGATCGGTTAGCGGTCTGGAGATCCGAGTCCTGAAGCTGGAGACGGTGATCGCAACCAAGGAGATCGCAGGGCGGTCCAAAGACCGAGCCACGCTGGACCTACTTCGACAGACCCTCGAGGAGCGCGAGCGCAGCGACCAGGATTGAGCGGTCTATTGTCAGGCCTCGCGATCGATCGAAGGATCGTGGAGACTCTCACTTGGGCTGTGGTCCTCGAGGAGGGATCTTGAGGCCATGTTCAATCAGCTTGAAACGATATTCCACCGACCGCGGCCGTTCGAGTTCTATACCACTCGCGAGCTGTGGACGGACGAGCACACGTCCGCGCAGATGCTGGCCTACCACCTCGACGAGGAGGTCGACCTCTCCTCCCGCAGCGGAGCGTTCACTGATCGCTCCGTGGAATGGATCGTCAGCCACCTGGGTGTAGGTGAGGGAACGAAGATCGCCGACTTCGGCTGCGGGCCCGGTCTGTACACTACCCGGCTAGCCCGCTGCGGAGCGGATGTCACCGGGATCGACTTCTCGAAGCGCTCCATCGACCACGCCCGCGGGACGGCTGCGGCGGAGGGGCTGTCCATTCGCTACATCAACGAGAGCTACCTCGAGTTGGAGCTGGAGGATCGCTTCGACCTCGTCACGATGATCATGTGTGACCTCTGCGCGCTCAGCCCCGAGCAAAGGCGCACCCTGCTGCGAAAGTTCCACGGGTTACTCGTGCCAGGGGGAGCGGTACTGCTCGACGCCTACTCCCTGGCTGGCTTCGCCGGGCGCGAGGAGCAGGCCAACTGCGAGATGAATCTGATGGACGGCTTCTGGTCGCCGCACAGCTATTACGGCTTTCTCAACACCTTCAAGTACGACCAGGAGAAGGTGGTCCTCGACAAGTTCACCATCGTCGAAGAGGT
>JARFQS010000419.1 GCA_029287645.1 Thermoanaerobaculia bacterium
ATCTGCCCCCGGCTCACGTCGCGCAGGTCGAGCTGCACGATTGCTTCGGCCGCTACTTGGAGGAGAATCCGACCCGGCCTTTCGAGCTCTCGCTCGAAGCTGTCAACGGCACCATCATGGGCTTTGCCACCGACGCCACCACCAATTCGGAGCTGGAGGTCGAGGCCGCAATCAGCACGGGTGGGGCGGCCCGGGTCACTGGGGAGCTGGACCCGCTCGACTACACCCGGATCACCGACATGCGGGTCGACGTGCGGGACGTTCATCTACCTCCGATGTCACCGAAGTCCGTCAAGCTCGTCGGTCATCCTGTCGATGCGGGTACGGCGAGTCTCGACCTGGATATCGAGATCACCAACCAGCAACTCGTCTCCGAGAACCACGTCGTGATCTCCAATCTTCAGCTCGGTGAAAGGGTCGAGGGAGATCGCCTGATCGACCTTCCGGTCAAGCTCGGAGTCAAGCTCCTGAAGGACAAGAACGGACAGATCACCCTCGACATTCCGGTGCAGGGGGACCTGGGCAATCCGGACTTCGTCATGACCGCGGCGTTCACTTCGGCGGCCAGGGAACTGGTCGGCGAGATCGCGAAGTCTCCCTTTCGGATGCTGGGTCGCCTGGCCGGAGGCTCCGGCGAGCACGATCTGGAGTTCGTCGACTTCGCCGCTGGTAGTGCCGAGCTCACGAAGCAGGTGACTGCCAACTTGGACAAACTGGCCGCCGCACTCGAGGAGCGACCCGCCCTGGTGCTGGAGATCGCTGGCCCGGTGGATCCCGACGCCGACCCAAGAGGCCTTCGGGAGGCGACGTTGGCCGAGAAGCTCTCATCCGAGGGGCTGAGCCTTGCGGAGCTGAAGACCGGGGAGCTCGACAGGCTCGAAAACATGACCCGCTCACAGTCTAAGGGCACCGACATCGATGGCCTTCGAGCTCAGCACGAGTCGGGCACCTTGGAGGAAGCCGCCTACCGATCGGCCCTGATCGACCAATTGACGGCAGCTCAAACCTTTGACGAGGCCGACCTGCAAGCGTTGCCAACGGCGCGAGCCGAGGCCATCCGTGCCTACCTGGTCGATTCGGCCAGGCTCGAAGCGTCGCGAGTCGAAGTCTTGCCGGAGGCGGTCACGGTCAGTGACGGCGGCAAGTGGGTTCGCTGCCAGCTCAAGCTCAAGGAGTGAGCCTCCATGGGCTCGGTGGAGTGGAACGCGGTGGTCCGGTGGACCCCGCCGAGAAGAGATCTCAGCGACTCTGGGGAGACAGGGCTCTCGGCCGCCGACCGTAGAAGAGGTCGTCGAGCCAAAGCGCTCCTCGGCGGGCCGCGCCTGAGGAGCGGATCGCCCAGCGCACGAGATTGTGGGCTGGGCTATCGGGGTGCGAGTAGGGGCACACCGTCATACATCGGCCGCAGTCGGTACCGACCGCGTTCCAGAACCGGAAGCAGCTGTCCGGATCGATCGCCCAGCGCAGACCGCCATCGATGGGTTCCCGATCGCCGAAGGGAATCGAGTGGGTCGGGCAGTTCTCCGCGCACTTCTTACAGATCGTGCAGAAGTCGATCACCGAGAGGTCGTCGCCTCGCTGATCTGGGATCAGAGGCAGGTTCGTCGTGACCACGCCGAGCCGCACCCTGGGTCCGAGGCGCGGCGTCATGAGGATACCCATCCGCCCGATCTCCCCGAGCCCGGCATCCAGCGCGACCAGGGGTGCGATCACACGGTAGTTGCCATCGATGTGGGCTCGGGCGGGATAGCCCAGAGAGCGGATCAAGGCGGCAAGCTGGATGGCGATCTTCGCCGACTCGACATACTGTCGGGCCGATTCCGCCACGACAGGAGCTGCAGGGGCCATGCGCATCGTCTCGTGGTCCATCTCCACGGTGAAGGCGATTGCCCAGCGGTGGTCCAGCTCCACAGGTTGCCCCCAGACGCCCGTACCCCGCCCGACGTGACTGTAGACGTGGTACGGCTGCAGCTCGGTGATGCCGACATCGCAGGCCCCGAATCGACGGGCGAGGTCCTTCAGAGTGACGGTCATCTCCGCAGCCGGCCGCTCGTTGCGATCGGCTGCCACCGGCCCATCGACTTCTTCCCGCAGTGCCTCGGTGATGGCGAAGGACGCGTCGGCCGAGCCGAAGGCGACCCGCTCGGCGGCCGGGGCGTTCGGCGACAGCAGGCCGGGCAAGGAGCGGGTCCGATCGTCGCTTTCCCGATTCTCCGGCCGCATCGCGTAGTAAGCCTCGAACTGCTGGCTCCCCGGCTCGAGGCGCGCACGGGCGAACAGGATGTCTCGCTCGTCGACGCGGCGGCTGGGCCTGCCCCCTTCTTCGATCCGCGAACCGATCGGCAGAAACCAGGCGACGATCACGCCAAGCGCCAAGATCACAAGTCCAGCCAGGACCCAGGTTTGGATCGTGATTGGGAGTAGCGTGGCCAGCAGAAGGGCAAGGGCGCCGGTCGGGCCGAGCGCGAGCGCCACGAGAGCCGCCCGCTGTTCTCCCTCGCGGTATGCGACCAGCGCGAAGGTGCCGAATCCCAGAAGGGTCAGCAGACTTGCAGTCGTGAGGAGGGTGGAGGCGACAGACAGGAAACCCGACACCGAGACATTCTACCCACTGCCCGTTCCGTGGCCGCACTGCCGCGGTGATAACCTCGCCTCCGCCAAGCAGCCAACCCCCTAGAGACCCACCGGTCATGCGTCCGCGCCTTTTCTCCAGTCGACTCACCCCTATCCACCGCCGCCTCTACCGCGGCGTTGTGGTGTTCTTCCTGGTTGTCCTCCTAGCGATGATCTGGCCTGTGGCTACCCTGTTCAGCCACGCGCGGCCCCTCGTCCTCGGACTGCCTTTCTATCTCTTCTATCTCGCGGTGTTGCTGGTGGGGAGCTTTCTGGTGTTGCTGGCTCTCTATGTCTGGGAGAACCGTACCGGCTCCTCGTCCGACCCCGGGGAGGACTCCTTCTGAGCTCCAACTGGATCGTGGTCCTGGCCGTGACCCTGGGCTACCTCGGGATCTCACTCGGTGTGGGAATCTGGTCGGGACGAAAGACCTCCAAGGGACCGGAAGGCTATGTGGCCGGAGACCGGGCCCTCGGCTTCCTGGTCCTGTACTTCATCCTCGGAGCATCGATCTTCAGCGCCTTCGCCTTTCTCGGCGGTCCAGGTTGGGCCTATTCGAGGGGTGCGGCGGCCTTCTACATCCTGTCGTATGGCACGGTCGGCCTCGTACCCTGGTACTTCTTCGGTCCTCGCGTGGCCCGGTTGGGCCGCAAGTTCGGCTTCGTCACGCAGGCCGAGCTGCTGTCGCACCGCTTCCAGAGCAAGGGGCTCTCGGCTGCCCTGGCGGTGATCTCCCTCATCGCTTTTCTTCCCTACCTGACGTTGCAGATGCAGGGTGCGGGCTACGTCTTCAACGTCGTGACGGAAGGGAGGATCCCCAACTGGGCCGGAGCCGCCATCGCCTACGGCGTCGTACTGATCTATGTCTTTCGCAGCGGGGTCATGGGAGTGGCTTGGACGAACACCCTGCAGGGGATGTTCATGATGGTTCTGGCTTGGAGCCTGGGGCTCTATCTGCCCTGGAAGCTCTACGGTGGGGTCGGTGCCATGTTCGACCGCCTGGCGGAGACCGTGCCGGAAATGTTGCGCGCACCGGGTCTGGGTGCCAATGGCGAGATTTGGACGTGGGGCGGGTACTCCAGCGCGATCCTCATCTCGGTGATGGGCTTCAGCATCTGGCCCCATTACTTCATGAAGATCTTCACCGCTCGCAGCGAGCGCACCCTCAAGAGGACGGTAGTCTTCTACCCGACCTTTCAGATCTTCCTGATACCGATTCTGTTCATCGGGTTTGCCGGCATCCTGTCATTCCCGGGTGTCGAGCCCTCGGATGCCATCCTGCCGACCATTCTCATGTCTCTGGATCTGCCGGCGGTGGTCATAGGCCTCTTTTGCGCCGGGGCGCTGGCGGCATCCATGTCGACGGGTGATGCCCTGGTGCATGCCGCCGGATCGATCCTGGTGCGGGACTTCTACCGAGTCCTGTTCCGCCCCGATCTCAGTGCAGCTCAGCAGACCCGCCTCATACGGATCCTGGTTGTGGTCATCAGTGGCGTGGCCTACTACTTCGCGGTGATGTCCAAGATCTCGTTGGTTGCCCTGCTGCTGCTTTCCTACGGCTTCATCGCCCAGATCTTTCCGGTTCTCATCGCTGCGCTCTATTGGCCAAGGTCCACGAGGCCCGGAATTCTGATGGGCCTGGCCGCCGGCTGCGTGGTGACGACGGTGTGGAATCTCGTACCACAACTCCAGTGGCAGGAGATCCATCCCGGTGTCTGGGGCTTGGCCGCCAACGTGGTGGCCATGGTGGTGGTCTCGCTGATGACCCCGCCCATGGATCCAGAGCATGTCGGGCAGTTCGTAGTCGAGTAGAAGCCCTCAGCTCGCTTCGGCCGCCAGCCTGCGGGCCAGGGCCTCATTGACCTCCATCGCCTCCTCGAGCGCGGTGATCTCGATGTGCTCGTTGACGGTATGCGCCAGGAACTCATCCCCTGGACCGAAGCCGATGGGCGCCATTCCAGCCTCGGCGAAGTGCCCACCGTCCGTGGCGAACTGCCAGACACCTGTGGGCCGGTCCTCCTTCAATACGTCTCGACAGATGTTCTCAGCGGCGGTCACCGCCGGATGATCCGAGGGCAGTATGTAGGCCGGATTGGCGCCGGGGATGGGACGGTCGAGGCCGGTGTAGGTGCGACGGTCGATGACCGGCACGACGACGTCGATATCGGCCTCGGCGTGGGGAGGGTTGTCAGCCAGTACCTGTGTGGCGACCACCTCGAGCATACGTCGTGCGTCTTCGCCGGATTGGCCTGGAATGTTCCTCCAATCGCAGGTCTGCCAGACCTCGCCGGGCACGACATTGGCGCTGGTCTGATCCGTACGCAGGAGCGTCGGGGCGACGGTCGAGGGACCGAGATCCGCGTCGGTCGGCATCTCCAGGCCCTCGAGACCCCCGAGGAAGAGGCCCAGGGCGTACAGGGGATTCACTCCCCGCTCCGGCACGCTGGCGTGGACGCTGCGCCCGGCGATGTGAACGACCAACTCGGTGCGACCACGGTGTCCGCGTCGCAATGTATTGTGGCTGGGCTCGCCAACCACGACCAGCGGAATCGGCAGGGTGCGAGCCAGGTGCCTGGCACCGACACCGCCGATCTCCTCCTGCACGACCGCTGTGACCCAGACATCTCCAGGGGGCCTTTCGCCTCTCAACAGGCGAGCCACTCCGACCACCTGGGCCGCCATGGGTCCCTTGATGTCGACGGCGCCCCGTCCCCAGACCTTGTCGTCGTGAATCTCGCCACCGAAAGGCGGGTGTGGCCAGCCGGCCGGATCCCCCACGTCGACGTGATCGAGATGGGTGTTGAACATGAGGTCGGGGGCTTGGCCCCGGCCCTCGATTCGGCCCAGAACGTTGCCTACTTCGTCGATGCGAACCTCGTCGTAGCCGAGGTCACGCATCTCGTTCGCGACGAGACTGGCCAGCTCTCCCTCGTGCCCGGGAAGGCTCAAGGTTCGGATCATCTGTTGCAGCAGATCGACGCAGTGTTGCAGATCACCACTCATGCTCGGAAGTGTACCTCCGAGGAGGGTGAGTCCGCGCCCCGAGCGGCGGAATGTGGTCGGCCGATTCGAAGCTACTGCGGCGTCTTGACCGGGGGATCGGGCCTCTCGGGAAGGCTTCTGGGATCGGCATCCATCGCTGCCAGGAGCTCTTCGACGGCCCTCTCGAGCTGTGGATCTCGGCCCTCGAGCAGCGACTTGGCGTCGTGGTGCACCTCGATGGCAGGAACCACGCCGACACCCTCGAGAATCCAGTTGCCGTCCATGTCGTTGAGGCCGAACTCCGGCACGTTGACGCCACCACCGTCGATCAGATT
>JARFQS010000452.1 GCA_029287645.1 Thermoanaerobaculia bacterium
CTGGGGATGTCGGACGAGGACATCGAGAAGGTCACGCCCGAGCAGGAGCGCGAGTACAAGAACTCCATCGAGAACATGGGAAAGTACCGATTGGTCGCCGAGGTGGTGCAATCCAAGTACTGCGCGGCTGGAGTGCAGGTCGGCCAGAAGATCGTGATCGACGGGGCTTCCATCAACGCAGAGGAGACCGACTGTCCTCTCTGCGTGGGTGCGATCGCGCCGCTCGAACGAGCCAACGCGGTCTACATGGACCGGTGCGCCCAGGGTGGTGAGATGGCTGCTCCCCTGGCGGGTGTCGCCTGCATCGATCCGGGATTCGAAGCCGGCGGGCTCGGCAGCGTGCTGTTCGATGTCCGCGTCGAGCCAAAATCCTGAGAGTGCGATCCGGCGCGGAACGGAAATGAGAACGTAGTCCGAAAGGGCGCATGCGCACCGCTCGCGACGACCTCTGGCTCTACCGCCTTGCGTCCAACCCGGACCAGCGGTGGCTCCACCCGTCGGGAGCCGTGCTCTTGACGGCAAATGATTCCCCTTCGAGCTGCGAGGTCAGCGGGTTGCCGTTCTCGTCCTCGAGAAAGCGAGACGGCAGGATGCCGGCCTGCACGAGCACCTCCAGTGAGGTCGGCAGGACACCATGAGCCAGGCGATAGGCGTAGACAGCCCTTCCGATGCCCAGTCGAACGTGGTGCGCTTCGTTGTGTGTTCTGCGCTCTCGCCTGGCTTCCGTCGGAAGCTTGAGGAGCCGCAGCTTCTCCAGGGTCAGTGGTCCCACCCGCCCCGCTGGACCGGTCAGGGCCCGGAACGTCAGCGCGTGTTCTCCGGGAGGAAGATCGTGATTGCCGAGCGGCATTTCGATGTCGCGAGTCTCGTCGCTCTGGAAGTTCGCTCCTTCGACGATCGGATTGCCATCGAGATGGATGTCATAGACGCCGTGATTGAATGAGGAAAAGGCGACCAACCGAACGGCGAAGCGACCCCCCTCCGATACCCTGAATGGCAACGTCAGAGTCGTTCCCTCCCTCTCGGTCTTGAACCGAAGGGCCGGGCGGCCTCCGAAATGCCCCACGGTCCTGACGCCGACCTCGCCCTCACCGTCGACCGTTGCCTCTCTGAAGGCGGAGAGGAGATGATGATCCTGCCAGGGCACGGAGCGCTCTGGATACGCCGGCAGGGATCCGAAGCTCTTCGCTTCGCCCAGCTGGTACCAGAAGGCGATACTCGACAGGAAGTCCGGCCTCTCGATGAACCAGGTATCGACGGGATCGGGACGACTCCCCTTGTGCTCCATGGTCAGCTTCAGGGACTTCGAGAAGCCCACCGGATCCAGAATGTGCCAGCGGTAGCAGACTCCAGCGTCACCGGCCCCGAAGCCCGACCACCGAGGCTGGCCAAACCACGGGCTGGTGCGCTTGCGAAAACCCCAAGCGTCGTTGAAGTAGTCTTCGCTGCCGGTCCCCTGCAGGCTGGGCACGGCTTCGCCGTCGATGTAGAAGTAGTCATCCCCCTCTCCGAACCAGCCCGCCTGGGCCATCGTGACCGACATGACCGTACCGACGTATTTCCCCTTCCCTTCGAGATCGGCGATCAGATAGTCACGCCCCATCACCGCGGGGTACTCCTGTCGATAGCGCGCGTAGAAGTGGGGAGTATCGGGGGGCAATCGATCGAGCTGTATCCAATCCACCTGCCAATACAGGCCGCTGGAGCGCTCGAAGTTGTCGTTCGTCACGACGATCCGTGCGGATTGCGCGAACGGCATTCGCCAGTAGCAGGTAAGACTCCCGCTTGCGGACACCTGAACGGGGAAGCTGTCCACCACCGCCGGCGTCTGCCCCACTGCGAAGAAGTCACCCAGCGGAACCTCCACACCGGGTTCTGTCTGGCCATCGAAGTAGATGCGCAGGCTCAGGGCATTCAGCTCGTTGAAGCCACCCGCGTAGCTGGTGAACCAGATGTGATTGATGACTCCCGGGCCCTCCAGAACTGGCAGCTCGAACGCCTGCCCCGGCGCCAGGGGGGTCACGTCGAAATTTCCGTCATTCCAATTCGGCTGCTCGTTGCTCGAAACCCGGCGATTCCTCCCCTCCGGAGGGGTCGCCAGCGCACCCAGAACATCACCGAACAAAGACATGGAGTGTCCTCCCGAGCGATTGCGAATGTTGCGTGAAGCTGTCTTCCTTGTGCGGTCTATATCGCATCCGAGGCATCCGGTCAGCCGAGCCGACACGCGCTCGTACGGGAACCCGCTAGGCATCTTCCACAAAGACAGCTCGCACGGTGCCTGTGAGCGCTACTGCCATGTGTCGGTGCTCTTCACCCGACGGGATGAAGACACCGTCGCCCGGCCCGTAGATCTCGACGCAGGTGTCATAGCGGATCTCGAACTGCCCATCGAGAATCATCCCGAGGTGCCCCCTGTCACACCAATGGGGCTCCATCGAGATGGAGTATTCAACGAGCCGCAATCTGTCTCTGCCCCGAGAAACGCACTTGTGCCGCACTCCGGGCATCGGCTCCTCCCACTGCACCGAATCGAAGTCCACCCTGTATCCGGTCATGTGCCCTCCATTCTTCACCTGTCTCTTATACACATCTCCGAGCCCACGAGACGAACA
>JARFQS010000455.1 GCA_029287645.1 Thermoanaerobaculia bacterium
ATCTCGATCTGCTCAGCCTTCTGGGCAAGGCCCTGCATGGCGCGGGCAACTTCACCGAGGCCGAGACGGTCCTGCGCCGAGTCCTTGAAGGACGAGAGAGAGTCATGGGTGAGAGTCACGTCAGCCTTTCTCCGGTTCTCAATAACCTGGCTGTTCTGCTCTTCGAGCAGGGACGTTACGAGGAAGCGCGCCAGCTCGATGAAAGAGCTTTACAGATCGCGACCAGTGCCGGCGAGCCCGATCATCCTACGGTGGTCGCCCTGCTAACCAATCTGGCTGCCGTCCACACTGCCCTCGGCGACACCTCAGCCGCCGAACCGCTTCTCGAGAGGGCTCTGGAGATCGAAGAGGGGGAGCATGGTGAGAGTGGTGCAGAGCTGGCGAGCGCTCTGAACAATCTGGCATGGGTGTATTTCGAGACCGGTAGGTTGATCGAAGCCAGGAACCTCTACAACCGGGTGTTGGCTATCGACCGGAGGGCTTCAGGGGAAAGGAGCCCTGAAGTCGCCGCCGACCTCAGCAACCTTGCCCTGGTCAGCGATCAGGTAGGTGCTGTCTTCGAGGCTGAGAGGCTCTATCGCTTGGCCCTCGAGATGCGCGAGGAGCTCGTGGAGCCGAGCCACCCCGATCTCGCCAAGAGCTATGCCAACCTGGCCTGGTTTCTTCATCGTCAGCATCGATTCGAGGAGGCTGAGGGCCTCTACCTCTCGGCTCTCGAAGTGCTCGAAGCCGCCCAGGGCGGTGATCCGATGTTTCTCGCCTGGACGCTGAAATCCCTCGGGATGCTCTACCAGAAGCTCGAGCGCTACTCAGAAGCAGAGCCTCTGTACCGCCAATCGCTGGAGATCTTCGACAATACGGAAGGAGCACCCCACCCCGACCTGATGTCTCTTCTCTGGACGATGGCTGCGCTGCTGGAGGAAACCGATCGGAGCGAAGAGGCCGAGCTCCTCGAGGAGCGTGCCAGATCGCTCTCGCGAAAGGAAGACGGCTAGCTTCCAAAGCCCTCCTCGAAGACCTCAGGGCTTCGTGCCGATGTCAGGCAGGGGACAGATGACGATTCGATGGTTGTCCAGATCGGCAACCCAAACGCCGCCGTCGTGCACCAGGACAGCCGCTGGACGATTCAGCTGGCCTGGCCCCGAGCCGGCTTCCCCATTGCCACAGACTACAGTGGCCGTGCCGTCTGGGCTGATCGCCAAGATCCGATGCGTGCCCATCTCCGCAAGGTAGACGGTTCCATCGGGCCCGATGGCAATGCCGTGGGGAGTGTCGATACCGCTAGTCAGCTCCTTTGTCGAGACCGTGCCGTTCGCCTGCATCGCTCTCACCGAGTGCGCACCAGCATCGGCGATCCAGAGAGTTCCGTCCTCAGCCAGGGCTATGTCCATCGGATAGTGAAACGAAGCCTCTGCCCCCTCGCCATCGCGCCGCCCCACTTCTCCACTCCCCGCCACCGTCTCCACGACTCCGGAGCTGACCTTTCGGATCCGGGCATTGCCGATGTCAGCTACCAGGAGATCGCCCTGGGCAGTCCAGGCTACAGCGTGAGGTGATTGGAACAGCGCCTCCTCTGCCGGACCATCCTTCATGCCGCCTTCGCCGGGCACTCCGGCCGCCAGGCTGACGGTGAAGCTCTCGGGACCCAGCCCTTCAGACCCCGGAACCCATTCGAGCAACCGAATCGTATGATTCTCGGCCTCCGCGACGGCGATCACCCCATCTTGGGAGATGGCGACACCGTGGGGAGAGGCAAAGCGCGCCGTCGCACCCATTCCGTCTTCGAAGCCCTTCCACTCCGGCCTTCCTGCGATCGTCCTCACTCCTCCATCCACACTCACGATTCGAATGGCATGATTGAAGATATCGGCAACCAGTACGGTGCCAGGCCCATAGGGTGCGAGACGGATCGGCTTGTTGAATTTGCCGGGCGAGCCATCTTCGAAACCTGCTTCGCCGGTTCCAGCAACCACGAGCATCGACCCCACCTGCGAACTCCCTGCGAGCACACCGCACGGTAGAAGGCAAACGGTCAGGAATGCCAGAAACCATCGACGCGACTCATCCTTCATTGGATCCTCGACTTTCACGTTCAATGCAAGATGTCGAACAAATGACTGTACTTCAGGGTCAGGCTGCGGCCCGGGATACCCGTTCCTGCTCCCTCAATGTCCCGAATCTCGTTGTAGACCAGATAGAAGCCAGCCGTCGCCCTCGTAAGCCAGCCAAAGCGGAGATTCGTCGCCCAGATGTCGTCCCTGTCGTTGTATTGCAGCAACCCTTGCACAAAGATCTTCTGAGTAAAGGAATAGGAGACCCTTAGGAGTCCGAGATTCGTTCGGAACGTCCCCGTCTCCAGATCGATATCGTTGTACTGCCAACCGATCTCGGTATTGAAGGTGTCTCCGAGTCGGAACCGGAAGGTCGGTGACAGGGACAGTCGATCTCCATTGAAGAACCCGCCCGCCATGACTCGCGCTGAAAAAGCCACCGGCGCGCCCTGATTGGTGTAGAAGACGATTTGCGCCTCGGTGTTGTCATACGTTCCCGGCGGAATCGTCACGTCCTCGACGATCTCGAAGGGCTCCAGAAGCCCTTCGCGAGTGAAGTTGATCCCCGTGTGGACCTCGTAGCCGTTGCGCCACTCCCAGTGGTTGTCGATGTGCAGGAACCCCGTCTCCTGAAAGCCATCGTAGTTCCAATAGCCCCGATACGACACATGAGGCCGAAGCTCGAGAAGGCCCCAGAGATCCCGTGGACGGATGCGACGCATCAAAAAGCCCTCGGGCTTCCGATAGCCCCTCCGCGTCAGATACCCGACTTCCGGGTTGAAGTTGTCGGCGACCTCGGTATAGCTGGCCGACAGCGACCATTTCTCCGAGTCGTAGGCACCGCCCAGCCTGAAGGAGTAGTCGTCGCCTTCCAGCCCGGGCGTGTCGGTCTTCGCTACGTACCCATCGACCAGGCCGTTCTGACCGACCCCCCATCTGCCGTCCAGACCATAGGTCCAGTTGTAGTCCTCTTCGCCGCTCGAGCCACCGTCGCCGCGTCGATGGATGAGGATCCCTCCTATGCCGGACCGATTCGGAAGGTCTCGATTGAGGCGCACCACACCGAACTGATTCTCCGGGGTCACGTCCGTGACATCGTCGGTCTGCATGTAGAGAAGGCCGATGTTGTAGCGGTCTCGGGCCTTGCCGGACATGCGCAGACCCCAGTCGATCGGTACGATCTCCCCCTCGGGGCCCAGGCCGATACGACGGCTGTAGAAGAGCTCGACTTCTTGCGGTACCCCGACGGTGAAGTACCCCGCGTTCTCCAGAAAGAACGGTCGTTTCTCGGGGAAGAACAAGTTGAATCGATCCAGATTGATCTGCAACTCGTCGGCCTCGACCTGTGCGAAGTCTGTGTTGATGGTTCCGTCGAGAGTCATGCTGGGGGTGAGGCTGTATTTCACGTCGATTCCGACATTCCCATCGGTCTCCGTCGGCGCCTCCTCGACCCCTTCCCGCGTTCCTTCAGCCAGGACATAGGGCAAGACTTTGAGATTGTTCTGCCGAGGGACTTCGAAGTTCTCCATACCGCCAGCCATCGAGAGTCGATAGATGTTGTATTGCCGTGGCAACGGTGACCAGTAGGCCTGCTCGTTCCTGCGACGGAGATTGCGCTGGAAGTTGACACCCCAGGTCTGCGACCTGTCTCTCGGATAGCGCAAGGTCCGGAACGGGATGGCCAACTCGGCACTCCAACCGATGTCCGAGATGGCCGCCTCGACTTGCCAATCGCCGTCCCAGTTGATGTTGAATCCGCCAGCCGTTCGGAACCCCCCACCTTCGCCTTCTTGCGTCACCTGGCCGTCGTACTGGATCCCCACCGGATTCGTACCGAAGACGAAGCCCGTCTTCTGGTCTCGATACGTATCCAGGATCAACTGGAAGCTATCGGTCTCCTCGAGCGACGAATCACGCCGGCTGCTGGCTACGATGATGCCCTCGGGAGTTCGGTCGTAGCAGACCACCCCGAAGTACATGGTGTCGGCTGTGAAGACCACGTAGACCTCGGTCTTCTCCGTCGCTGCGCGGCCTTCGTCGGGTGTGTTCTGCCAGAAATCCACAGCTGGCTCGACTCCCTGCCAGGCCGGATCCCCCAGGACGTCGCCATCCATTGAGGGGGGCTCTCCTACGAGACTCGGGACGAGTACGGGCCTCTCGGCCGGCTCGATCCACTGCGCCAAAGCGCCGGTCGGACCTGCGATGGCTGCCCCGAGCAGCACGATACCGATCAGAGTGCTCGACTTCGGGAAACAGGGAACCAATTCAGTCTCCGGTTGGCAAGCGGTGTTCTTGACCGAGGGAATC
>JARFQS010000481.1 GCA_029287645.1 Thermoanaerobaculia bacterium
GCCGCTCTGGGTTTCGTGACCAGCGCTGGTTGTGGACCCATTCCCGACCTCCCGGGAGGACTCGCCCGATGGCTCCATCCAATCCTCCTGGCCCTGGGTGTCGCGGCGGGCCTGGCGGCCTCGGCCCGTAACGAGGAGATCGATCGGACCCGGTGGCAGGTCGTCGAAGATCCCCTGTTGACGAGCGATGAGCGCGACTATGCCCACAAGTATGCCGAGCGGGAAAGAAGGTGGGCCTCGACGGCCTTTCTGACCGCGCCTTTGATGCTCGGCTATTGGATGGCCTATCAACTCGAAGGCGGAGGACGACGACTCGAAGCGCAGCTGCTACCCCTGACTGCTGTGATCGGTGCCGTTCTCGGCTATCTTGTCGCCAGCTTGAGAGCTCGGCGTCGAAATCCTGGATCCTGAAGTTCTAAAGGGAGGTGGCTCGCATCACCTCTTCGTAGGTGGTCACACCTTCGGCCAGCTTGCGTAGCGCCGATTGACGCAGGGTCCGCATGCCGTGCGTTACCGCTTCCCGCTTGATCTTCGGGGCGTCGGCTCCCTCGAGGATGAGCTGTTTGACGAGGTCGTTGATGGCCAGGACCTCGAAGATGCCGGTGCGCCCTAGATAGCCGGTACCGCGACACTCGAAACACCCGACACCGTTCTTGACCTTGACGCGCTTGCCGGGTGGCACCGACAGCATGAGGGTCTTGATCTCGTCCGATCCGAGGTAATGATCTTCGGCACAGTGCGGGCAGACGGTTCGCACGAGTCGCTGCGCCATCGCCCCGGCCAGGGTCGAAGTGACGAGGTAGCGCTCCAGGCCGAGATCGATCAGGCGGGTGATCGAAGAGGCCGCGTCATTGGTGTGCAGGGTGGAGAACACGAGATGGCCGGTCAGGGCCGCCTGGATGGAGTATTGCGCGGTCTCGGGGTCACGAATCTCGCCGACCATGATGATGTCGGGATCCTGGCGCAGGATGTGGCGCAGAGCCGAAGCGAAGGTGACTCCCGCCTTCAGGTTGACAGCCGTCTGGTTGAAGTCGGGCGAGACCATTTCGATCGGGTCTTCGATCGTGGTGACGTTGATCTCCTGGCTTGCGATTTCGGTCAGAGCCGAGTAAAGGGTCGTCGTCTTTCCAGACCCGGTCGGGCCTGTAACGAGAATGATGCCGTGCGGTCGGGTAATGAAATCGTTGAACAGCCCGAGCTCGTCAGGATAGAAGCCGAGTGACGGCAGGTCCTGGATCAGGACATCTGGATCGAAGATACGCAAGACGAGCTTTTCGCCGAAAGCCACTGGCAGCGTCGAGACCCTGAGCTCGATCTCCTTTCCACCTCTCTGGGTCTTGACCCGCCCATCCTGCGGGCGCCGCTTCTCGGCGATATCGAGTCGGGACATGGTCTTGATACGACTGACGACCGCCTTGTGAACGATCTTCGGGACGGTCTGGATGTCGTGCAGGACCCCATCGATGCGGAATCGGATGTGGCAGTCCTCCCGCTTGGGCTCGATGTGGATGTCGCTCGCCCTCGTGTCGTAGGCGTGCTGCAGCATGAATTCCACGGCGTTGACGATGTGCTGATCGCTGGACTCGATCTCCGCCTCGTCCTTCATCCTCACCAGAGCCTCGAGGTTGCCGAGGTCGATGCCCTGGGAGAGGTCTTTCTCCGCCCTCTTCACCGAATGGCGGAGACCGTAGAACTCGTTGATTCCTTTCAGGATGTCCGGCTCGGAGGCCACCAGCAGATCGATGTCCCGTTCCACGATGCGGCGGAACGAGTCGATGCTCTCGAGGTCATAGGGGTTGGCACAGGCGACTTGCAGACGCCCGTCCCGCATACCCAGAGGCAGCATTCGATGCCGCTTGGCGAAGGGCCGGGACATCCGGCTTTCGATGAGGTCCGCATCCAGATCGAGGGGGTCGATCCGAACGAAGTCCAGATCGGCGTCTGCGGCCACGGCCTTGGCGATCTCGACCTCTCCCAGCACGCCGGTTGGATCGGTCGGGCTGGGGAACTGCAGCCGCTGGATGACCTCGTAGCCCAGAGCATGCTGCTCGTAGGCTCGGTAGCCGTTCTCCCCGCCCCCGACCTTCTTGGATTCTCGGAGGATCTGGGACACCTGAGCGGAGGTGAGAAGACCTTGACGCTCGAGGATTTGCGCGAGCTGCGTGGGGCTGAGGCTCATGATGACGGCCGTGGATTCGCCCTCGAGAGACTCAACTCTCGAAGCGTAGGTGAGTTTAGCAGCAGCTACTGCAGGAGGCTGTGCCGGTTTCCACCCCGTCGAAAGGGCGAGGTTACAATCGGCTCGAGGATTCGGCCATGTCGGTGCCCATCGTTTCGTTGCTACTCGTACTGGGCTGTGCGATCGGTTTCGCCGGCGCAGATCTGCTCAGGAAGGTCTTGTCTCACAGGATTCACCCTGTGCCGCTGCTGTTCCTGCTGGCGGCCGGTATGTGCCCGGCGTTCGTCGGCTGGTGGATCTGGGTCGATGCGTCGGCCCCATCGGCGGGCTACTGGATCCCGGGTCTTGGCTCGGTGCTGCTCAATGTGGTCGCCAACCTGATCTTTCTCGAGGCGGTACGGATCTCTCCTCTCAGCCTGACGATACCGATGCTGTCCCTGACACCGGTCTTCACTTCACTGTTGGCGATCCCGCTTCTGGGTGAGAGACCAGGGGGGCTGGAGTGGCTAGGCATCGTAGCCGTCGTGATCGGTGCGTTCTGGCTGAACGTGGATCGGTCGGCGCGAGAGTCTGCCGTTTCCATCTGGGGTCGTCTGGGCCGGGAGCGTGGAAGCGTCTTGATGATCCTGGTGGCTGCTATCTGGTCGCTGGCCCTCCCGCTGGATAAGTTGGCGATCTCGAACTCGAGCGTCCCTGTTCACGGCACGATTCTCAATTTCGGCGTTGCCCTGGTCCTCGCTATCGTGCTTCTTCTACGCTTTGAAAAGGGAGATCTTCGCGAAGGCCGACAGGGGGCCGGTCTCGTGGCTGCACTCGTAGTGGTCAGTGTTGTCGCTCTCGGCCTGCAGCTCGTGGCGATCACCCGCGTTTGGGTCGGGTTCGTCGAGACCATGAAGAGGGCTGTCGGCTCGCTGTTGGCCTTGCTGTCGGGCTGGCTCATTCTCGGTGAACAGATCGACGTGCAGCAGGTTCTTGCGGTCCTGCTGATGGGAGCCGGTGTGGGGCTCGTCCTGCTCTGATGGGCGGATCGCGCTAAGCGTCAGCCGGTAGGCCAATCGCGTTGCAGATGCTGTGTGGACTGCCAATGGGCCTCTAGCTCGGCCAGAGAATCGCCTCCGAGCTTCTCCAACAACGCGTCGGCCAGGACCAACGCCAGCATCGCTTCGGCAATAACGCCGGCGGCCGGCAAGGCCGTGACGTCGCTTCGCTCGTACTGTGAGAGGCGCTCCTCCTTGGTGTCGATGTCGACGGAGGGCAGACCCTTGGCCAGAGTCGAGATGGGCTTCATGTAGGCGGTGACGGAGAGGTCCTGTCCATTGGTGACTCCACCCTCGGTGCCGCCGGCGCGATTGCTGGATCGCCGCCAGCCTTTCGCTTCGTCGAAGAGGATCGCGTCATGGGCCTGGCTGCCGACTCCACCACTGGCTTCCAGGGCGCTGCCGATCTCGACGGCCTTGACAGCGGGCACCGACATGATGGCCTGGGCGATCCTGCCGTCGAGCTTGTCGCTCCAGTGAACGTGCGAACCGAGCCCGGCGGGCACGCCGTGCGCGATCGCCGTGACGCTTCCGCCGAGCGTCTCGCCATCCTCCTTGGCCTGATCCACCAGTCGGACCATCTCCTCCTCGAGCTCGGGATGAATGGCTCTGAGGGGGGATTCGTCGTCGACGTTTCGAAGGTCGTCCCACGATGGTGTCGATCGGTCCTGACCGACCGGGCCCAAAGATCGGACTCCACTCTTGATCTCCACTCCGAATTGGGCGAGGAGCTGTCGGGCGATGGCGCCCGCCGCCACTCGCGCCGCTGTTTCTCGTGCCGAGGCACGTTCCAGGACGTCGCGTAGGTCGTGGCGAGCGTACTTGAGACCACCGGCCAGGTCGACGTGGCCGGGACGGGGGGAGCGCAGCCTCCTCTGCTCTGACCTTTCGTCGTCGATCTCCAGGGGATCCATGACCTCTCGCCAGTTCTCGAAGTCACGATTCGGAATCCAGAGACAAATGGGCGAGCCGAGGGTTTCGCTACCCCGTAGCCCTGCCCTGAACTCGACGTCGTCCTGCTCGATCTGCATGCGTCGACCCCGGCCGTATCCGTGTTGCCGGCGACGCAGCTCGTGTCGAATCCGCTCGCGGTCGATCTCGAGTCCGGCGGGCACGCCTCGCAAGATCGCTGTCAAGCCGGGCCCATGACTCTCTCCCGCGGTCGTGAGTTGGAGTCGGCGCATCTCGAGATCAGCCTATCAAGAGTTCGGGTCCGCCGACGGGGACGCGAGCCGGCCGAACGGCTCCCGCAACGGCTGGGGTGTTCGGCAGAGACGGCCGGTCGAGGCATCGACCCAGACATGCTCGGTCATGCCGGTTGCGAGAACCTCCTCGCCCCGCCTGACTTCGTAGGCAAACCGGAGTCTGCGGCTGGCGAGCTCCGCCAACCACGCATCGACCTCCAGAGTGTCTCCGTAGCGCGCTCCGCGTCGATAGTCGACCTTGCACGAGGTGACCATCAGGTGGAATCCGAGCTCTTCGCTCTGGTGGTAGTGGAAGCCGGATTGGGTGCAGAGTCGCGTTCGGGCGGGCTCGGTCCAGGCCCGTTAGTTGGCGGGTTGTAGGGCGCGCCTCTGGGCGGGCTGTGCATGGCGGGCGTCGTCCTCG
>JARFQS010000503.1 GCA_029287645.1 Thermoanaerobaculia bacterium
GGCTAACGCGTCGTAAGGGCCAAAGACCCGCAGCTCTCTTCTCAATTCGATCCAGGTGGTCCAACCACGCTCGATCAGTTCCAGGCATAGGCGTACATGACGGTGAACATGTCGAAATCGCCACCAGAGCTGGTGACCGTACCGGTGCTGAAGCTGGTCCGGATCGCGTGCTTGTGCTTCCAGGGAAAGGTCAAAGTGAAGCCGGCTCTCGAGTTCCGTTGGAGATCGGCGTTTTCCACGCCATCGAGGAGGGTCCGGCCGCCGTAGTAGTAGTTCAGATCCAGGGAGAACCAGAATCCAGGCCGGACCCTCTTGACCAGGTGGAACTCCCCGGTCGCAACGGGGTTCTGCTCGCGCTTCATCCCCAGGAACTCGTCGTTGTCTCCGAACACCCAGACTCCAAGCTCGAACTCGGTCAGCCACCGCCTCGCCAACGGGTGGATGTAGCCGATCGCAGGCTTGATCGCCCATCGATTGGACCCCACGTTGATGGCGAGGTCTGCGTCGTAGCTGCCAGTCGGAGCCGAGATCATCAAACTCGCACCCACGATCGGATTCGGTTCGGCCCGTAGCTGTTGGAATGCTTTCCAATCCAGCGTCGGCGCTCCCAGCAGATTGATCGAGATGCGAGCTCTGGCGTCTGACCAACCTGCGGTGTAGCGATTCAGAGGGATCCCGGCCACCACACCTTCGGTCGTACCCCAGGAGTAGGGTACGTTGAACTGGAAATTGGCGGTCCGTCCGGCAATGTCGATAGTCTGCGTGTAGGAGAACTGGGTGAGGTTGAGCCTCGAGTCGACGCCGACGACCGGCAATGACGGATCGAAGAGGATGTCGCCCGTCGAATACTGATAGGTGAAGCTGGCGACCTTTGTCCCCTTCGGCGCCGGCCAATAGGCTCTCGGCGCCAGCTCCTGGGCAAGAGCCGCTGCGCTCGACAGACTTGCCGCCACCCAGACAAGCCAGACAACAGACGTGCCCCTACTTGTGCGCATGGCAGGGAGTATTCCATACCCTCGAGGTGTATCCTGCGAGCAGAATGGTGACGATACGGAGGGCGCGATGCGCAGAATCCTACTCATGCTGTTGCTGGCTCTGTCCGGGGTTTCGGTCCTTCGAGGACAACTGCCGGACAACGAAATCCTGACCCAGGTCTTCCGAGTTCGGATCGGGCAGGAGTTCGGCACCGCATTCACGATCGACGTCGACTCTCAGCAGTACCTGGTCACGGTCGACCACCTGCTGCCTGAAGGATGCCCGGAGTGCACCCTCGAGATCTGGCTCGACAACGCTTGGCAGAGTCTCACCGGCAGGGCGATCCGCCCGGAAAGCAGCGATGTGGCTGCCGTGGCTCTTGCCCTGGAGAAAGAGCTTTCAACTGAGTCGACACCATGGTCGGCCATCGAGGAGATCGAGCTCGCACAGCAGGTCTACTTCATCGGATTCCCCTTCGGCCTGAGAACTGCCGAGACGGCCGGCGTGCAGATCTCGGAGATTGCCTTCGTCAAGACGGGGATTCTCTCCGCTATCGACAGCCGCAATCCCAAAGCGGTCATCCTCTATGTCGACGGCCACAACAACCCCGGCTTTTCGGGAGGGCCCGTCGTCTTCTATCCTCCGGGCGCCTCAGAGCCACGCATCGCCGGAGTCCTGATCGGCTACCGGTGGGACGCCTTGCCGGTCGTCAAGAGGGAGGACTTGCGCGACCCGAGTGCCGAGACCTTCAAAGACCTCTACGCCAGAGGAAACTCCGGAATCGTCGTAGCCTTCAGCATCGAGCACCTCGTCGAGGCGATCCGCGAAGGTACCGCCAATCCCCTGCAGAGGGAGTAGAAAGTGAGCGCGGTTTTCAAGACCACCGACTTCCCACTACTGACAACACTCCACAACGGCTGACCACGAAGCGACGGGGCCTCTCGGGCAGTTGGGGTTATTGCGGTCTCTGCTGGGGGTGGTGGTTAGTTGCGGTCAAGTGGACCAAGAGTGGACCGCGAGCACCCACGGTGGAGCTAATCCATTCAAAGCTATGGATCGTAGGACTCGATGCTTACAAGAGCGAGCCGCTCGTAGAAAGGCGCTCCAGCGAACACTCCGACCGCACCTGTGAGGCCGACCAGCAGTACCGCTCGAAATACTACGTTTCGACCCCGGTGGAGTTCTGCTCGAGGCCACAAGGCCTCGGCGATCAGTCCTGTCTTCTAAGGGGAATCCTGGGATGATCTCGTGGGTTTCGAGTGGCAATCGCCCACACAACTGTCTGGTCCACCATGCATCTGTCTGTAAAATCAGACATAATGAAGATGCATTACACCCTCAGCCCACCGGTCCGAAAGCTCCAAAATACTGAAAATGGGGAACTTATCTACTTGACCAGGAATCGGTACGGGACTTGCCCTCTCCTTGGGGGACGACGGAACACTTCCATCGAACCCAAAGGAGAGAAACGATGCGGAAGAAGATCGCCTGCCTCGCTACGATCGCGCTCACGAGCACCTCACTCTCGGCTCAGGACACAGGGTGGCTTGCACGTGCCGTCGGAGGCTGGGATAGCCTCCTCAGCCCAGTTGGTGTCTCGGAGAGCGCGGGCGACTTCAACTACCACTTCACCAACGACTTCCTCGTGGGTCTCGAAGGTGAGTACCGCTTCAATCGGCGCCTCGGACTGGAGCTCGCCATTCACCAGAGTCGGCCCGACATAGTGGTCGGTGCAGAGATTGGCGACGATTTCGTCAGCCTGAGAGATAGCATTACGAACCGGCCACTGACGGTGGGACTCGACGCGCATCTGACCCCGAATCGTCGCGCCGATTTCACTCTCACTCCTCTCATCGGCCGCGCCTTCTTCAGCGATCTCGACTTCGAGATGTCAAGTGTGACGCCCCGATTCAACAGCGGCAGCGATCTGATGTGGGGCGGCGCAGCCGCCGTGGATGTCGGCATCGGCGATGGGCCCTGGACCGTTTCGTTTGCCCTTCGGTACCTCGACGCCACACTCGAGGCAGTTGACGACGGAGGCGTCGTGACGAGTCTCGATCTCTCTCCCTGGACAACCACCGTGGGGGTGGGTTATCGCTTCTGAGACCCGGCGCTGGCCGGCCCTGACCCTCCAGTTGAGTTGGGCGATCGTTCTTCTACTCGGCCTGCTGGCTGCCACGCCGGCCGGCGCAGTCGAACCAACCCCTGAGATTGCCAGTGGTCTTTTGCCCAGCTTATTCATAGAGACGATCATCATCGAGGACTCCACCAGGTTCTCACCTGATCTCATCCTTGCGGAGTCACGGCTCGTGGAGGGCCAGGAGTACAGCGAACGGGAACTGCGCGACGCCTTGTTCCGCATTGTTCGGCTGCCGCTCATTCTCGACGCAGAGTTCTCCCTGCGGCGAGGTACCCAGCGTGGTCGTTTTCAGCTCGTCATCCAGGTCGATGAAGCTCGCCGTTGGTTCTTTGGGCTGGAAGGGTCCGCGACCCGATGGAGTCGCCCTGTCACGCTCTCCGGGATCTCGGCCGAGAACGTCGTCCAGAGTTTCTCCATTCTTGCCGGCCGTCGCTTCTCCATCGGCCGCTACGGTGTCTTCTTCGCTGCGGCGGGAGGACAGGACGGATCTCTCAATCTCGGCTACAGCCACAATAATCTCCTCGGCCGGCGCATCCTGCTCCAGATCTCGGGAGCTTACAGCCGCTGTGGGCAAGCCCAGGTCTCTCCCCCCCTCGGGGATGAAGGAGATCAGGCATGTCGGG
>JARFQS010000543.1 GCA_029287645.1 Thermoanaerobaculia bacterium
ACGTCTCCAATCGGACGGGGTACAGGTGTCGGACTCATGGATTTGGTCTCCTTGAATTCTGGAAGCGAGAACGAGCGGCAGGATCCACCGAGCCCGCCGATTATCTCAAACTCGAGAGCCTCTCGAAGCCACCAAGGCCACCTGCTTCACGCTTCTGGACCCGATAGCGACTCGTGTGCCGGTAACCCTCACGACACTGTTCGTCATTGTTTCATCTGCGGGCGAGTCGTGCCACGGCTTCTCAGGCGGGCTCGATTCCCGCCCGGACAGGTAGGGTTTGATCAGCGATCCGATTAGGGGTAGTCTCGCCACCGCGGGTCTGCTTCGAGCACCACTCATCCAGATTTCAGGAGGAACGATCGATGGCACGTACCAGGGTTGTGATCATGGGAGCTGCAGGTCGGGACTTTCACAATTTCAACTGCCTGTTTCGCGATACTCCCGACTACGAGGTAGTGGCTTTCACGGCCACCCAGATTCCGGACATCGAGGGCCGCAACTATCCTGCAGTCCTGGCCGGCGAGATGTATCCACAGGGGATCCCCATTCACTCCGAGGAGGATCTGGAGGGAATTGTTCGCGACCAGGCGATCGACGAAGTCTGGTTCTCGTACTCGGATGTGCCCTTCGATTACGTGATGGACAAAGCCAGCCGGGTCATCGGCTGGGGAGCCCACTTCGGAGTCTGTTCGGCTACCAAGACGATGCTGCCTTCGTCCAAGCCGGTGATCTCTATTACCGCGGTTCGAACCGGAGTTGGCAAGTCGCAGACCAGTCGCTACGTCTCGCGGATCCTCAGAGAGCTCGGCAAGAAGGTGGTCGCCGTTCGGCATCCCATGCCGTACGGAGATCTCTCCAAACAGATCTGCCAGCGATTCGCCGCCTACGAGGACCTCGATCATCACGAATGCACGATCGAGGAGCGCGAGGAGTACGAGCCGCACATCGACAACGGGTTCGTTGTCTATGCCGGCATCGACTACGAGAAGATCCTGAGAGAGGCCGAGAAGGAGGCCGACCTGATCTTGTGGGATGGGGGAAACAACGACACTCCCTTCTACAAACCCGACCTCTACATGACCTTGGTGGACCCTCATAGACCCGGCCACGAGTTGAGCTACTTTCCCGGCCAGACCAATTTCCTGCTGGCCGACATGCTGATCGTCAACAAGGTCGAGACGGCGAATCCCGACGACCTCGAGACGGTCCTCGAGAATTGCGCCACCCACAACCCGCGAGCGGAAGTCGTGCAGTGTCGCTCAGCGATCGGCGTCGACCAGCCAGAGTTGATTCGAGGTAAGCGCGCGTTGGTCGTCGAGGATGGTCCGACCCTGACCCACGGCGGAATGAGCTACGGCGCAGGCTGGTTTGCAGCCCAGAACGCCGGAGCCGCCGAAATCGTCGACCCGGTTCCCTATGCAGTCGGTTCCATCAAGGACACCTATGAGGCCTATCCGAATTCGAGGCGGGTGCTGCCCGCCATGGGCTATGGGGAGATCCAGATCAAGGAGCTGGAGGCGACGATCAACGCCGTCGACGCGGACGTCGTTGTGGAGGGCACACCCATCGATCTTGGAAGGGTCCTCCAGTCCAACAAGCCCGTCGCCAACGTCACCTACGAGCTGGAGGAACTGGAGCCGGGCGCTATCGAGCGAGCGGTCAGAGGGGTGGCTGAGACAGAAACCTCCTGAAGGGACTTCTCAGAATCAGGTTGTCGGGGCGGGCGACGGCTTCTGACTCTTCTTCGTGGCCGTGTCCTGCTGCTTCTTGTGGGTGTCGGCAGGGAGTGGCGCCAGGACCATGACCATGCGGCGCCCATCGAGGCGGGACCTCGACTCGACGGTTCCGACATCGGCCAACGCCTTGGTCACCTTATCCAGGATCTGCGCACCCAACTCTGGCCTACGTAGCTGTCGGTAGCGGAAGAAGATGGTCACCTTGACCTTCTTGCCGGTCTCGAGGAACCGGCGGGCACGCTTCGTCTTGATCTCGTAGTCGTGCTCGTCGATGCTCGGGCGGTACTTGACCTCTTTGACCTCGATGACGTGCGTCTTCTTCCTCGCTTCACGGGCCTTCTTTTCCTTTTCGTACTTCAGCTTGCCCCAATCGAGGATCCGTACGACCGGCGGGTTGGCACTGGCCCCGACCTCGACGAGATCCAGGCCGCTGTCCTCGGCCCTCTGGCGGGCTTCGTCCAGGGGAACGACACCCAGTTGGGTACCGTCGACGTCGATCAGGCGTACCGGGCTCTTCCGAATCTGACGATTCACGCGGGGCTGCATATCCTTACTAATCTCTAGACTCCTTTCCGGTTGATATCAAAAGGGCTCTGGGACCACGACAGACACAGCGAGCAATCTAGAGCTCACCTGGAATCCTAGGCATCGAAGCGGGCTATCACTGAACAGTCACGCTAGAGGGAGAGGGCCCGAAAACAGGGTTCGGGAACGCAACCGTTGCGATGGAGGGCGTGTAAACCACGAAGCGTAATGATACCACACGGCTGCCTTCGCGCCCCGGCGGTGGCCTCGTCGCCAATCACCGCCTCTTCCCCGAGCCGCCGATCGCCTCAGGGGCTCCCCGGGCTCGGCCTCGCCGATCCACCGTCTAGATTGTTACCGCCAGACCCGTCATCGGTGGTATAGGATCGAGGCATCATGAAACGTCGTTTCTCAGCGTACTTCGCTGCCATCCTGCTCGGCACCCTCCTCATCGCGTGCGGCGGCTCATCGCCAGAAGGTGAGTCCGACCCGAAGCCGGCCGCGGAAGCGGAGGCCCCATCGGAAGGTCAACAGCCTATCCATGAAGACGGATTCGAGGCTGGCGATGAGCGGGAGTGGAGTGAGTCCGTTGTCGCACCCGACGACGAGGATGACGAGCCCGACGTCCCGTAGGCAGGTCCGGGACCGAGGCATCGGTTTGTCCTGAGCCGCAAGGGTAGATGAGGGTACACCCCGTGTGCCCACGCTCTGTGACTGGAAGTCGGTCGATGACCCCCCCTCTCACATCAGCACCAGCCCCGCCTGTGCTCCGCAAGCAGGTCTATGACTCCGCCAAGCGGCCTCACCCCGCCGTCGAGGAAGCACAGGAGCTTCTCCGGTTCTGGGATCTGGTCCTGCAGTGGAGTCGGCGCAATATCAAGCTGCGCTACAAGCGATCGATCCTGGGAGTGCTCTGGACCCTTCTCGAGCCGCTGATGCTGATGACGATCCTGACGATCGTCTTCTCGAATGTGTTTCGCTTCGATGGCCTCGACTACCCTTTCCCGCTCTACATCTTGTCGGGTCTGCTGCTGTTCGATTTCTTCAATCGCTCGACCCTGCAGATCGTGGAAGAGACCGTCGCCAGCCTGGGGCTGGCGAGCCGCATCTATGTTCCACGTAGTGCGTTCGCCGTGGCAACCGTCCTCACCTACCTCGTGAACTGGGCGATCGCCCTGATCCCTCTCGTGGCGATCATGATGGTCCTGCGCCAACCGCTGTCCTGGGCGATCCTCACGATTCCCTTCGGAATGCTGCTCAGCAGTCTCTTCGCTCTGGGAGTGGGACTCCTCGTCGCTACCCTGGGTGCGTTCTTTCACGACGTCAAGCTGACCTACCAGGTGCTACTCACCGGCTGGTTCTATGCGACGCCGATCATCTACCCCCTGGAGATCGTCCCAGCCCCATTCGAAAAGTACTTCCTTCTGAATCCACTGCTTCACCTGGTTGCCCTGGTACGCGAGCCGGTCATCTTCGCACGGGTGGCGCCGCTCGAAAACTGGATGGCAGCCGGCGGTTTCAGTCTCGCTGCCCTCGCCTTGGGTTGGTGGGTCTTCACGACGCAGAGGAGCGTTTTTGACTACCGCAGCTGACGCCGCGCCAGAGACCCCCAGGGTCAGCGCAGAGGGCGGCGATCAGGCCGCCATCGAGCTGACAGGCATCGAAGTGCGCTTCTCGATGCCCACGGAGAGGATCGTCAGCTTCAAGGAGTACGTCCTGAAGCGGATCGCGGGGAGGTTGGAGCACCGGGAGCTATGGGCGCTCCGGTCGTTGGATCTCGAGGTCAGGCCGGGCGAGTTCGTAGGCGTGGTGGGCCGCAACGGCGCCGGGAAGAGCACCCTTCTGAAAGTGATTTCCAGAGTGCTGACGCCGACGGGAGGTCGCGTTGTGGTGCGGGGACAGATCGCTCCCCTCTTGGAGCTCGGGGCCGGGTTCCATTTCGACCTGACCGGTCGCGAGAACGTCTTCCTCAATGCCGCCTTGTTCGGCTACTCAGCTCGCGTCGTCCAAAGGCATCTCGCGGAGGTCGTCGCCTTCTCGGAGCTCGAGGAGTTCATCGACCTGCCGATTCGCAACTATTCCAGCGGCATGCTGGCGAGGCTCGGATTCGCCGTGGCTACGATGTTCCGCCCGGACATTCTGCTGATCGACGAGCTGCTGGCTGTCGGCGATTCAGGGTTCCAGGAGAAGGGCCTGGGGAGGATCCACGACTTCCTGCAACAGGGACCCGCCATCCTCCTCGTGTCGCATCAAGG
>JARFQS010000009.1 GCA_029287645.1 Thermoanaerobaculia bacterium
ACCCTCACCGGTGCCAGAGGTTCGTTCGGGTCGTCCGGCAGGGGGTGCCACGTCGAGCGCAGCGTAATAGCCATCGCAGATTACACACGATCCGGCGCGATGACGTGACAAGGTGGCGGCCCACCCTGAATGTAGGGGAGGGGCTTGACCCCTCCCATGGGAGCCCGCAAGGGGCTCCCCTACATTGCCGACGCCGTCCCCCAGGCGGACGACCCGGACGGACCTCACCAAGATAGCGGCTCGGCCCTGTCACCTAGGCCACCTTCATGGATACGCCCGGCTCGATAAGCTAGGGGGCTTGCCGCAAAGCGCTAGGAGCGCAGGCGGCGGTATTTCCATGCGCCGATCTGTAGCCATCGAGGTCCAGGGGGCCAGGACCCACAACCTCAAAAGCATCGACTGCCGGATTCCACACGGCAAGGTAACGGTCGTGACCGGTCCTTCCGGTGCCGGGAAGTCGTCTCTCGCGTTCGACACCGTCTTCGCCGAGGGCCAGCGCCGCTTCGTGGAGTCCATGTCCACGTACGCCCGACAGTTCCTGGATCTGATGGAGCGGCCTCCGGTGGACGAGATCCGCAACGTGCTGCCAGCCGTCGCGATGGAGTCGTGCAACGCGGTGCGAAATGCTCGGTCGACGGTCGGCACGATCACCGAGGTCTACGACGTGCTTCGCCTGCTCTACACCCATCTCGGCGAAGTGTTCTGTGAGGACTGCGACGTGCCGGCTCGTCCGTTCACGGCGGCGGAGGCCGCAGCGGAGTTGGCCCAGGGTGTCGTCGGCGAGAAGTTCATTCTCGCGGTTCGCCTGCCGAGACCCGTGGGCGACGCGGACCTGGCTCTCAAAGGGCTGATTCGCCAGGGCTTCGGCCGAAGGCTCGAGGGTGGGGAAGTGATTCGCATGGAGTCGACCGAAACCTGGCCGGAGTCGTTGGATCCGTTGCCCCTGGTGTTGGGGAGATTCCAGGCCAAAGGCGAGGCCACGGCCCAGCTGGTGGCGGCTATCGAAGAAGGGTACCGACTCCACCGAGAGGGTGTGGAGGCTCGAGGCGAGGCAGGAGAGCGGTTCTTCGGCCCGAGCTTGATGTGCTCCTCCTGCGGCCTACTCATCCGGAAGCCCGAGCCGGCTCTATTCTCGTTCAACTCGCCCCTTGGAGCCTGCTCGAGTTGTCAGGGATTCGGCAGGGTCATCGGCATCGACCGCGAGCGGGTCATTCCGGATCCGGTCTGGACGCTGGAGGAGCGGCCGATCGCCCCGTGGAACACCCCTGCCTACGAGGAGCTCTACAAGGAGCTCTTCGCCGCTTGCACCGAGCAGGGGATTCCCCTGGATGTCTCGTGGCGCGATCTCCCCGAGGAGGCGAGAGCCTTCGTGTGGTCGGGCAAGGGCGACTTCGTCAACTTGGAGGCCTTCTTCCGCTGGCTGGAGCGCCGCTCGTACAAGGTGCACGTGCGGGTGCTGTTGGCGCGGTATCGTGCCTATGACCCCTGTCCGGATTGCGGTGGCACCCGCCTACAGCCTGAAGCACTGAGAGTCCGCCTCGAGGGCCAGACGCTGCCACAACTCGTGCAGCGCAGCATCGAAGACCTGCGGCAGTGGCTCCTGGCCCGTAGCTGGACCGATCGCCAGCGCGAGATGGCGGGGCACTTGTTGGAGGAGCTGGACGACCGGGTCGAGTTCCTCCATCGCGTCGGATTGGACTACCTGTCGCTGGACCGTCAGGCTCGCACTCTCTCAGGGGGCGAAGCGCAGCGGATCCATCTGTCGGCGGCGCTCGGTTCGGGATTGACCAGCACACTGTACGTGCTGGACGAGCCGACCGTCGGTCTTCATCCCCAGGACAGTGGACGTCTCGTCGAGCTGCTGTCGGCCCTCTCCGAGCGCGGCAACACCGTACTGGTCGTCGAGCACGATCGCACCCTGATCCAAGGGGCCGACCACGTCATCGATTTGGGCCCCAAGGCGGGGGAGCATGGTGGAGAGGTGATCGCCGAGGGCGACCTCCAGACCATCCTGGAGTCGAAGGACTCACTGACCGGGGCCTATCTTCGAGAGCGTCCCGCGACACCGGCCCGCCGTCACCTGGCGCGATTCCGCCGTGAGCACGGCCAGGTTTCGCTGTCAGAAGAGGTCGCCTCGAAGCCTCGAATCGCTATCCAGGGGGCCCGGGCGCACAATCTTCGGGGCATCGACGTGGAGGTGGCGCTGGGGTCCATGGTCGCTGTGACGGGCGTCTCCGGTTCCGGCAAGTCGACCCTGGTCAAGAACGTCCTGCACGACAACTATCAACGGGGGAAGGGCGTTGTCGATGTCGACCCCGGCGAGTGTGAAGAGCTCGTCGGCCTGGACCAGGTCTCCGACGTGGTTCTGGTCGATCAGCAGCCCCTGGGTCGCTCGGCGCGTTCGATTCCGGTGACGTACATCAAGGCCTACGACGATATTCGCAAAGTCTTCGCCGCCTCGACGATGAGTCGCAAGCGAGGCATCAAGGCGGGGCACTTCTCCTTCAATGTAGAGGCGGGCAGGTGCCCAGTCTGCAAGGGTACAGGCTCGCAAGAGGTGGACATGCAGTTCATGGCACCCGTGACCGTGATCTGCGACGAGTGCCAGGGGCATCGATTCAAGCAGGATGTGCTGGCTGTCACCTACCGTGGACTCAATATCGCCGAAACGCTCGATCTGTCGGTGGAGGCCGCACTGCGCCATTTTGGCGACCGTAAGCGGCTCTGTCGCCGCCTTCAGTGCCTCGCCGACGTTGGACTGGGCTATCTGAGGCTGGGACAACCCACCTCGACACTCTCCGGCGGAGAAGCCCAGCGCCTGAAGCTGGCGAGCTTCCTGGATCGCCCGACCTCCGGCAAGCCGCGGCTGTTCCTGTTCGATGAGCCCACGACCGGTCTCCACATGTCGGACATCGATCTGCTCTATCAGACTCTGCGCAAGCTCGTACGACGGGGAGATGGGGTGGTCGTTGTCGAGCACAGCCTCGATCTGATCTCACGAGCCGATTGGATCATCGATCTGGGGCCGGGAGGTGGCATCCATGGAGGTGAGCTGCTCTTTTCGGGCCCACTCGAGCCGTTCCTGGATCAGACCGAGAGTCCCACGGCCGAGGAGCTGAGGCGCCACCTTCATTGGCAACGGAGCGCAAGCCCTGTCGGAGAGGTCCCCACCGAGGCGCCCTCGTAGTCATCGAGGGGCTACGGCACGGGCCTTGCACAAGAATCGACGTGGGTCTTAGGATGCGAGACTGCAATGACGATCGAGTCTTTCGAGAGTAGCTCTGCCCGCCCATGGGCCAGGATCCTGGGGACCGCAGCCGCGGTGTTTCTGGGGCTGGTGTTCCTCATTGCCGCATGGGGCAAGGCACTCGACCCGGTCTCCTTCGCGGAGCAGATCAGGACGGAGGGGCTCGATTTCTTGGGGATGGCCGAGGCAACGGCCTTCTTCGCGCTGGGGCTCGAGATCGCTCTGGGTCTGGCGCTCGTGACAGGTCTGCGCCGCTGGTGGGTGCTGGTCCCGACTGCAGTTCTGGTCGCCTTCTTCCTGTTCCTGACGGGTCGGGCCTACTGGCGATTCGAGCACGGTCTGATCGATGAGACCGAGGCCTGCGGCTGCTTCGGCAACCTGCTCAATCGGACGCCGAAGGAGGCCTTTTGGCAAGATCTGTGGCTGCTGGTGGTGCCGCTGGGCTTGAGCCTGGTCGGTCGTGGCGACAGCGGCTCCTTTCCGAAGCGTCGGTTAGCGATCGTCGCCCTTGTAACCGCGGCGGTCCTGGTGTTTGCCTGGAAAGCCCCGGACCTGCCGCTCGACAACCTGGCGACCCGGTTGAAGCCGGGAGTCCGGGTCAGCGAGATCTGTGCCGGAAGTGACGAGAATCCCGAGCAGCTCTGTCTGGATACCCTGGTGAGCGACCTGAATGCCGGACGACACTGGGTCTGTCTCTTATACACAT
>JARFQS010000055.1 GCA_029287645.1 Thermoanaerobaculia bacterium
AGATCATCGCCGAAGCGATGGAGAAGGTGGGCAAGGATGGTGTCATCACCGTCGAGGAGGCGCAGGGCCTGGACACGACTCTCGAGGTCGTCGAGGGCATGATGTTCGACCGCGGCTACCTCTCGCCCTACTTCGTGACCGTCCCCGAGCGCATGGTGGCGGTCATCGCGAACGCCAAGATCCTGCTCCACGAGAAGTCGATCAGCTCCATGAAGGACCTGCTGCCGATTCTCGAGCAGGTTGCCAAGCAGGGCCGCCCGCTCCTCATCATCGCCGAGGACGTCGAGGGTGAGGCTCTGGCCACCGTGGTCGTCAACAAGCTGCGCGGCACGCTGCAGGTGACCGCCGTCAAGGCGCCTGGCTTCGGCGACCGTCGCAAGGCCATGCTGGAAGACATCGCGATCCTCACCGGCGGCCGAGTGATCACCGAGGACCTCGGTATCAAGCTCGAGACCATCAGCTGGGAGGACCTGGGCGACGCCAAGAAGTTGGTGATCACCAAGGACGAGACCACCATCGTCACCGATTCCGATGACGCGGAGCGGCGCGAGGCCATTGCCGGTCGCGTCAAGCAGATCCGTAACCAGATCGAGGAGACCTCCTCGGACTACGATCGCGAGAAGCTGCAGGAGCGGCTGGCGAAACTGGTCGGCGGTGTGGCTGTGATCAAGGTCGGTGCCGCCACCGAGAGTGAGATGAAGGAGAAGAAGGCGCGCGTCGAGGATGCAATGCACGCCACCAAGGCCGCTGTGGAAGAGGGAATCGTTCCTGGAGGTGGAGTGGCGCTGCTGCGGGCCGTCTCCGCGGTGGACAAAGTCGAGCCCGACACGCACGACCTGAAGGTCGGCGTGCAGATCGTTCGCCGGGCTCTCGAGGAGCCGACCCGCCAGATCGTCAACAACGCTGGCGAAGAAGGTGCCGTTGTTGTGCGCGAATTGGCCGGCACCAAGGGCAGCATCGGTTACAACGCCGCCAACGGCAAGATCGAGGACCTGGTGAAGGCCGGCGTCATCGATCCGGCGAAGGTCACCAAGACGGCGCTGCTCAACGCTTCGTCGATCGCCGGTCTGATGCTCATCACCGAGGCTCTCGTCTCCGAGATCAAAGAGAAGGACGAGGCTCCCGCCATGCCAGGTGGCATGCCTGGTGGTGGCATGGGCGACATGTACTAATCGCGTCTTCGACGCTTTGTATATGGGCCGGTCCCTTCGGGGCCGGCCCTTTTTCTTGGGTTGGTCGGCCGGGCATGCCTTCCGGCCGACCTTTGAGGCCTTGGGGGTGGATCAGCCGTCGTTCCTCGGCTGATCTTTGAGGGCTTGAGGGACGGACCGTCCGCTCGTGCCTCTCGGCCGGCCGTTGAGCAGTGAGGTTGAGGCGGCCGGCGCCTCTGCCGGCCGTTCCTTGAGCAGTGAGGCACCCTCCCTCACGGTAAACCCCCATTTCTCACTTCCCACTTCTCATTTCTCGCTTCCCACTGCGTCACTGCCTGGTGGTACCTGAGGCCCGTACGTGGGTCTCCAAGACCCCAAGCCCTCAAGACCCCAAGACCCCACGCCCCTACGCCCTAGTGCTCCACTGCCTCAAGGCCTCAGTGCCTCACTGCCAAAGGCCGGCTGGCGGTACGACGGGCAGCTTCAGCCGCGGTTCTTGAACCAGTCGGCGGTGCGAGCGATGCCCTCGGAGAAGGGGAGTGGCTCTGGGACTCCCAGCTCGGAGCGCAGGAGGGTGGCGTCCACCGAGGATCGGCGCTGCTCACCCGCGGCCGTGGGGCCATGCTCGGCCTCGCGATCCTCGCCAAGGGAGGAAGCGATCTCGCGATACAGCTGGACGACGTCTGTCTCGTGGCCGGTGCCTACGTTGTAGATGTGGAACCCGGGTCGACCCAGAGCGGCGACGTTGGCTGCGACGACATCGGAGACGTGGATGTAGTCTCTCGTTTGCAGTCCATCGCCATTGATCACGGGAGTCTGACCCTGTAGGAGCTTGTTCAGGAAGATGGCCACCACGCCCGCCTCCCCATGAGGATTCTGTCGCTCTCCGTAGACGTTGGCGAAGCGTAGGCAGGTGACATTCAGCCCGTACTGGACATGGAAGTAGAAGAGGTATCTCTCCGAGGCGAGCTTGGAGACCCCGTAGGGCGAGACGGGTTGGGCCGGATGACTCTCGGGTGCCGGGAAGGTCTCCTGCTCACCGTAAATCGCGCCCCCGGTCGAGGCGAAGATCACTTGTTCCACCCCGGCGTTGACAGCCGCCTGCAGCAGGTTCAGGGTGCCCAGGACATTCACCGAAGCGTCGAAGACCGGGTCTTCTGTGGATCGGCGCACGTCCATCTGGGCGGCCAGGTGATAGATCGCCACAATCGGCTCGCTGCCGATCAGCTGGGCCGCCTCGGCGGACCGGATGTCCAGCTGGTGAAGCTCAGCCGCGGAATTGACATTCTCCGCCCTACCCGTGGACAGGTCGTCGACCACCAACACCCGGTTGCCGTTCTCGATCAAGGCATCGACAATATGAGAGCCGATGAACCCGGCTCCCCCTGTCACCAACACCGTGCGGCCCTGTTCTGTTTTGCTCATAGTCTCTTCCTTCGCCAGTCTTTCCGAGTGACTCGTTGGTGATACTGCGACGGCGGTCGATTATCGCACTCCTGTTCGACTGCGAAGCGACCGGTAATGCGGAAGGCTCTGCAGCAAGCCGTCGCGGAGGCTGGTCTCGGTTTGGTACTGCAACAGAGAGGCAGCGTCCTCGAGGTCGGCGAGTGAATGCTTTACGTCGCCTGCACGTGGCGGCTCGTGTTTCGGTGTGGCGTTACTGCCGACGGATTGGCGAATGAGCTCGGCCAGCTCATTGACACTCGTCCGATCTCCCGCGGCCACGTTGTAAGCCCTGTTGCAGGCCTCGCGCTTCGCTCCCGCTGCAAGGAGATTGGCTCGCGCCGCGTCGGCGACGAAGGTGAAGTCGCGACTCTGTTCGCCATCTCCGAAAATGACCGGTGACTGGTTCGCCAGAAAGGCGTCGAAGAACCGGGGGATGACTGCGGCATAGGGTCCGGCGGGATCTTGTCTCGGACCGTAGATATTGAAGTACCGCAACCCGATCCACTGCAGACCATAGCAGCGGAAGAATGTGTCGGCGAGCTCTTCACAGAGCTTCTTCGAGGTTGCGTAGGGAGACAGTGTCAGGCCTTCTTCGCCTTCCTTCTTCGGCAGTCGCTCAGTGTCGCCGTAAACGCTGGAGGAGGAGGCGAAGATGAATCGCTCGACCTCTGCATCGCGAGCTGCCGCGAGCAAATTGGCAGTGCCCTGGGTGTTGACGTCGAGAGTCGTTGCTGGATCTTCCATGGAGCGAGGAACCGAGCCGAGCGCGGCCTGATGGAAGATGAAACGCTGGTCACGGCAACTCTCTTCACAAGTGCGGCCGTCTCTGATGTCGCCTTCGATGAGCTCGATCCGTTCCAGGCAATGGGCCAGGTTCTCGCGTCGGCCCGTCGCGAAGTTGTCGAGGACCCGAACACGGGCCCCCCTCGCGAGCAGCTCGTCGACCAGGTTGGAGCCGATGAACCCACCACCCCCCGTGACCAGGACAGGGGTGCCAGTGAGATCTGGAATGGACATGATCGGAGCTCCTCTCGAAATGGGTCTGGAAAAGTGAACCCAGAAGGCTGGCGCTCAGGCCCTGATGACCTTGGGACCGGGTTGGCGATACACGCCGCGAGTGTCGATCACCAGGGGCGCATGCTCGAGGACGAAGTCGTAGTCGACATCAGTGTGGTCGGTGACAAGCACGACGGCGTCCTGGCTCGCTAGCACTTCCTTGGTCAGCGGCTTCGACTCGAGCTCCCCGAGGTGCTTCCAGGAGCGCATGGAGGGTGCTACTGGAATGAAGGGGTCATGGTAGGAGATCTCGGCCCCGAGCTCGAAGAGCTGCGACAGGATTTCGAAGGCCGGGCTTTCCCGAGGGTCGGCAACGTCCTTCTTGTAGGCGAGCCCCAGAATCAGGACCTTGCTGTCCTTGACCGGCTTGCCTTGGACGTTCAGACCCTCCTGGAGTTTCTCGACCACCCGTTGCGGCATACGAATGTTGACCTCACCGGCCAGCTCGATGAAGCGGGTGGTGATGCCGTATTGACGGGCCTTCCAGGAGAGATAGAAGGGGTCGATCGGGATACAGTGCCCGCCCCAGCCCGGCCCGGGATTGAACCGCATGAAACCGAATGGCTTGGTGGCCGCGGCATCCAACACTTCCCAGATGTCGATATCCATCTCGTCGTAGACGATCTTGAGCTCGTTGACCAGAGCGATGTTGACGGCACGGAAGATGTTCTCGAGCAGCTTGGCTGCTTCCGCGGTCCGGGCCGACGATACTCGAACGGTATCGACGACCACGGGACTGTAGAGTGCGACAGCCAGATCTGTGGAGATCTCGTCGATTCCACCGACAACCTTCGGGATGGTCGTCGTGGCGAAGTCCGGGTTGCCCGGGTCCTCTCTTTCTGGGGAGTAGGCCAGAAAGAAGGCCTCGCCACAGGCCAGGCCAGAGGTTTCCAGAATCTCGCGCAGGAGCTCCTCCGTGGTTCCGGGATAGGTTGTCGACTCCAGGGCCACCAACTGGCCCCGGCGGAGAGACTTGGCGATCTCCTCGGCTGTGTTCACCACGTAGGTCATGTCGGGCTCGCGCTGGGTGGTCAGAGGAGTCGGCACGCAGATCACCAGCACGTCGGGCTCGTCGAGCCTGGAGAAGTCGGCCGTTGCCGACAAGCGCCCGCCACTTGCAGCCTCGCGGACAGCGGAGCCGTCGATGTGCGTGATATAGCTCTCGCCCTGGTTCAGATCGTCGACCTTGCGGTCGTCCACATCGAATCCCAGTACCGGGAAGCCTGCCTTCGAGAAGGCCAATGCCAGGGGTAGGCCGACGTAACCAAGACCGAGAATCCCTACCGTCGCCTGACGGGATTCGATCTTGCGAAGCAGCTCCTGGGCGGTATCGTTCATTCGGTCCTCCGGTCAATACGCCATCGCATGCGGACGAGAGTTTATACTCCCAAGCCTGCTGAGAGGCGTCTATGAAGAAAGCGACTGTGACGAACACCTTCCTGACGAGATACCTTCCCGCAGGTGGGTGGGCCTGCTTGACTGCCGGTGCCCTGCTGATGAAGGGTGACACGCTCGAAGACGCTGGATGGTGGTTCGAGATCCCCGACTGGCTCGAGGCCTTGGCGAGGGAACTGCAGCCGGGGGCGGACAAGTGGGCCGACAAGCTCGTGCACTTCGTTCTGTTTTTTGTGCTGGCGTGGCTGGTGCAGAGGTGCTTTCCCGGGACGGACGGTGACTCTGCGGTCGAACGCAGAACCCTGGCTGTGACACTGCCGTACATAGTGGTCCTGTACGCGGGCCAGATCCCCATTCCGGGCCGCGGTTGGGAGACACTCGATGTGCTGGCCGGGTTCGCAGGAGCCGCTGCCGCTCTGGCCCTGCTCCGGCTGGTCAAGGGAATGAGGAGAGAGTGAAACTAGCTTGCGGAAACCGGAGCAAGGCGGTTAGTCTTTGCGGCAAGCTCCGGAGGTCATGCATCGAGTCTGGACACGGAAGATCGACTTCCGGAGTAGCTGAAAGAGGCCATGAAAGTCACGGAACATCTGGAAAGGGCCACCAGGCCCCTCATCAGCTTCGAGATCATTCCCCCCCTGCGGGGAGGCAATGTCGGTGGCTTGCTGCGCCTGATCGAGGATCTGGCTCGCTACGAGCCGCCGTTCATCGATATCACCAGCCACGGCTCACAGGTGAGCTACGAGGAGACGGAATGCGGCATCCAACGCAAGGTGAAGCGGAAGAGGCCGGGGACGATCGGTGTCTGTGCCCTGATCCAGAACAAGTACAACAT
>JARFQS010000074.1 GCA_029287645.1 Thermoanaerobaculia bacterium
TCTCTGCACTCATCTCGATAGCCTCCTAGGGCAACATGGCGATCTGTTGCCGTCCAACTTACCGTCCTGTTCCCAACCACGCAAGTCCCGCCGTTCGCGCTTCAGCATTCGACGCCGCACCTGGGAGGACACCGGTGCCACTCAGCCGATGGAAGCGGCACTATCAGTAGATGAATTCCCGAATGTCGTAGCGACTCGCCTGGATGCCCAGCCGCCGAACACGCCCTGCGAATCGCTGCAGCTCCACTTCTACTTCCTCTTCCGTCATCGGAGTGAGGTCCGAGCTCGCGGAATCCAGCCCCAGATCCACCGACTTCGGTCCCTCCACGAATGGCGAAAGGTAGACCAGGTCGGTCTTGTCCAGGGGCAGGCGCTCCAGAACGTCGAGACTCGCCCGAGCGTGCTCGATTCGGTACTCTCGACCGCCCAGTCCCATCATGAGAATGAGGCACACGCTCAGCGAGGCCTTTTTGAGCTCCCCAACGAAGTCGATCAACTCCGCCGCAGAGCCGGGCTTGTTGACCCGGTGCAGCAACTCGTCCAGGCCGGTCTCCATCCCGACATAGACGCGTTCCAGGCCCATCTCGGCCAACCTCGGCCAGTGATCGGCAGGACGCCGCTCTCCGCTGAACAGGTCCACGAAGCCGAAGAGCGGCCGATCAGGAAAGACCTCGCGAGCGATTCCGACCAGAGGTTCCAGTCGTTGCAGCGACAGGGCCAGGGCGTTCCCGTCGGCCAGAAAGACTCCTCTCCGCAATCGGATACCCGCCCCCAGCAGGTCCTTGACCCCTTCGACGTGCCTTCGAAACTCGTCTGCCGACTTCGTCTTGAAGGGACGATCCATGTAGAAGCTGCAGAAGGTGCATCTATTCCAGCTACAGCCCTCGGTTGCCTGGACCACGAGGGAGAGGTATTGATCCGGAGGAAGAATCGAGACGGGCCGATAGACCGCGAGAAATCTCTCGCGCTCTTCGGCGAGGCTCGCAGGACTCCAGCGAAGAATCTCCTCGTCGAGCCGAGACTTCAGGCCCCCTTGGGCGATCTTCGCGACCTCCCGAGCTTTCCCATAGGTCTCGGCAAAGATCGAAGCTGCCTCGGTGCCCGTCAGCTCCCTTCGCTGCCGACCCGCGTCCTGGAATCGCAGATGCACATCGCTCCCGAGGCTCCTCTTATAGGTCGAGCCCCGCCTGAAATAGAAATGAAGTCGACCCTCCCGGTCGAACGTCATCGAGTGCCTTCGGTCCGGGCTGATCACGGTCGCGCCCGACGTCAGATTGAAGAGCAGACCCTCTTCTCTGTCCGACAATGGGTCTCCCCCACCGCGCCGATGGGGGCGCGAACCCTCCGAGTATCTGGGCATTCGAATTGGCGCTCTCAGCTCCGCTCGTGCAGGATGGATTTCGCCTCCAGAATCATCGCCACAGACTGATCGAGGGAGAGCCTCGCCATGTTGATGGTGATGTCGTAACGCATGGGATCGTCAGGGTCGACGCCGAAGTGGTGCCGGAAAAACCTGACCCGCTCCCGTTCAATGCGCCCCATCTCCGATTCGGCTCTTCCCGTCTCGATTCCCGTCGTCGTGGCAAACGTGCGGATCCGATCCGCTTCGGGCGCCACCAAGCGAACACGGAAGCCACGATCCCGAGGCAGGATGAGATCCGCCCCGCGTCCTACAAACACGCTGTTCGCCTGACTCGCCAGTGAAAGAAGCGTCTCGCAAAGGCGGTGGTAGTAGTCGTTCCTGATGAAGTCCCCCTCCATCAAAGAGCGCAGCGTCTCCTCCCACCAACTCAACTCTCGCTCGTCCATCGAAGCGTAGACCCTGCGCCGCTGCTCGTCGTCCCCGGCCATGGCCTCCAGGACCTGACGGCCGAACACCGGCCAGCCCAGGGCACCACCGACCCGCTCCGCCACCTGCTCCCCAGAGGTGCCCACCTGCCTCGAGATGCAGACAAAGTCATCCACCTGCTGCGCCCTGGGCTCCTCCGCCTTGAACCGCTGCTGCCGCCCCAGCTCCCAGTTTCGTAGCTGCTTCTCCACCAATCTGGCGATATCCGGATTGCCGCTCGCAAGCTTGGCCACCATCTTCGACCTCCTCGCCCTCAGTTCTCCGAGCCGCTCCTTTGAAGTCTACTCCTATCCGCTGGCCTATCCGGGTCCGAAGCCACGTTCGCCTGCCACCCCCAGCACAGCGGCGGCGGAACCGTAGCAAACGGCCGCGAGCACCACCAAGGCGCTCAGCCCGAGATGGATGACCACAAGAGGAGCCAGGGCGGCGCTCACCACCGTGGCCCAACCGTTGATGGCCCACGCCCACGGAATCCGTGCGGCGTAGTGGCGGCCCAGCCGGTGCAGTGCGAGAGGAAAGGGCATCCCCATTGCGAAGGCCAATGGAGCGACAACCAGCACGCTGATGACGATCTTCCAACCGAGCCCTGCTGCCAGGGTCGACCGGAGAATCCAAGGGACGCAGACGAGGTAGAGGATACTGAGTACCACGAT
>JARFQS010000015.1 GCA_029287645.1 Thermoanaerobaculia bacterium
GCACCCAGGGGGGCCTCTCGATCTCGGCCGGATCGTGGTTCTGCCCCCGAACGATCAGCACGTCTTTGGCCCGCCCCGTGATGTAGAGCTCGCCGTCCAGACAGAACCCCAGATCGCCGGTGTCGAGCCACCCTTCTCGAAGGGCCTGGGCCGTGATGTCGGGTCGGTTCAGGTATTCCTTCATCAGCGAGGGTCCACGAACCCAGACCCTCCCAACGCGGGCCTCTCCCTGCTCTCGACCCGAAGAATCCCGCACCGAGATCTGAAAGCCCGGCAGCGGTTTGCCCACCGACACCAACTCCATCCCGGCAGGATCAGGCGCTGCAACTCCGTTTTCGGCCAGCGCTCGCCGATCGAAGCTCCGGCTCTGGAACTCCCTGTCGATCGAGCTGAAGGTCACCGCCAAGGAGGCCTCTGATAGCCCATACACCGGTGTCAGGGCCCGTGGCTCGAATCCCCATTTCGAGAATCGTCTCGCAAAAGCGCGCAGTGCCGATGGCGCCACCGGCTCCGCGCCGTTCAATGCCACCCGCCAGCAGGACAGGTCGATCCCTTCCAACTCCTCGTCGCGAACCTTCTCCACGCAGAGCCCGTAGGCGAAGTTCGGAGCCGGCGAAACCGTTGCTCGATACCGCGAGATCGCCCGCAGCCACACCGAGGGACGTGCGACAAAGAGCTCCGGCGGGATCAGGGTCAATTCTGAAGGCCGTTCCAGGGCGGGAAAGACACATCCGATGAGGCCCATGTCGTGATAGAGCGGCAGCCAGCAAGCCCCTGTATGGCGCACCTCCGGCGAATCCGGCCAAAAGGCGTTCAAACTCCTCACCTGGGCCATGACGGCCCGGTGGGTAAGCGCCACGGGCTTGGGGTCCACGGTGGTGCCCGAGGAGAACTGCACCAGCGCCAGGTCCTCAGAGCCCACCGCTGGCAGACTCGCACCAACCTGCGGCAGTTCCTCGAGAACGACACAACCCCATTGCGGATCGGCATCAGCGATCGCCCGGCCGAGAATTCTGCGCACTCGCGGCGAGGCCAGCACGACCCGTGCCTCTACTGCTCGCAGCAGGCTCGAGGTTCGAGCGTGATACTCCTCCAATCTGCCCAGACGGACGGGTGGGTAGAGAGGCGCGGGAATGGCTCCCGCCATGAGTGTCCCGAAGAAAGCGGAGAAGAAATCCCTCTCCGTGGGGTACACGAGTGCCACGCAATCACCACTTCGGATTCCGAGACTGTGCAGCCCTGCGGCCACGCCGCGAGACTCCTCCAGAACCGTGGACCAACCCAACCACTCGGCGGCCTCTCTTCTATCGAGAAGGCGGAGGCCGGCTTCCGGAAAGCGAGCTGCTCTTTCCAGGGCTTCGAGGAGCGTTCCTGGTTCCGCGGTCCTCATCACGCTGCTAGCCGGCCACCTTCCGTTCGATGGCTTGCACCAGATCTGCCACCGTCTCGATAGCGGCCTCGTCCTCCTCGTCGAGACAGATCCGGAAGTGGTTCTCGATCTCGACGGCCAGAGTCAGAAGCTTCAATGAGTCGAGCTCGAGATCCTCTACCAGGTGCATCTCGGGGCGCAGCTCACCCTCCCAGTCTAGGTGCCGTTCGGCGACTCGTGCTACTCCTTCGAGAATCAGTTCCTGCCTCATCGCAACGAGCTCATGATGCCAGAACGCCGATCAGGCCCCCCGTGTGGCCTCGTCAAGTGCCTCGTCTTCTACCCCGATTCGAGTTCTCAACAGTGCAGCATTCAAGAGGCTGTAGACAAGAGAGGTCAGCCACGCCGTATGCACCAAGGGAAGTGCGGCGATCTCCACGACGACCGCCAGATAGTTCGGATGGCGGAAGAAACGGAAGGGGCCCGTCGTGAGCCTCGGCGCTCCAGGCAGCAGAACGACTCTCGTCGTCCAGCGTCTTCCCAGGGTGGCGATGACCCAATACCGCAGGGCCATGGATGCCGCCACCAGCACGACCATGCATATCGCGAGCGACGGCATCAGCGGGCGATCGAGGTACCACACCTCCAGCAGGGCCGAGACGAGAAACGTCGCGTGCAGGAGAACCATCCAGGGATAGTGCGTCTGTCCCACCTCGAAGCCCCCCCTCTCGAGGAGCCAGCGGCGATGGCGACCAGCGATCCACATCTCGAAGAGTCGCTCCAGCGCGACGAGGGCTACCAACCCCGTGAAGAGCCAACGGCTGTCTACCATTCGAGCAATACCAACTCCGAGCAGAAACCCGGCCCCATGGCCAACATCATGCCGAGACTCCCCGGCTCGGGTCGTCGGGAGCGCATCGTCTCCTCGAGCACCAGGAGAACCGAGGTCGAAGAGAGGTTCCCGACCCTCTCGAGACTCTCACGGGTCAGCTGCAGCGCATCTGGCTCCAACTCGAGGGCCTCCTCGAGAGCGGTAAGGACCTTGGGGCCGCCCGGATGCGCCACCCAGGAGACGATCTGCCCGCGGTCGATTCCGTGATCCTGCAGAAATTCGTCCACGTCTCGCCGCAGGTGCCGTCGCACCACCTCCGGCACTTCGGCAGACAGGACGACCTGGAACCCCCGCTCGGAGATATCCCAGCCCATGACCCGCTCGCTGTCGGGATAGAAGACCGAGCGCGTTGCCACCACTCGGGGGCCCAGGGCTCGACGACCCTTGCCCACCATCACGACTGCGGCCGCTCCATCACCGAACAGGCCCGACGAGATCAAGTTCGGTATCGAAAGGTTCTGGAGCTGCAGAGTCAGGGAGCAGAGCTCCACGGAGAGGAGGACGGCGACCTCTTTCGGGTAGGCTTTCACATAGTCGGCCACACGGGAGATCCCTGCTGCGCCGGCGACGCATCCCAGGCCGAAGATCGGCAACCGTTTGACTCTCGGTGACAGGCCGAGGCGGTTGATCAGGCGAGCGTCGATCGAAGGCGTTGCCACTCCGGTCACCGAAACGAAGACGAGGCAGTCGATGTCGGCCGGTTCGAAACCCGCCCGATCCAGAGCTTTTCGCACCGCCTGCTCGCCGACCTCCTGAGAGACCCGAATCCAGGCATCGTTGGCCTGGCCCCAGTTCTCGAGCTTCGAATACTCGTCGATCGGAAGGGCCAGGTGTCGGCCTCCCACCAGGACGTTCTTGTGCAGGCTCTCCAGACGCTCCTGGTTGAAGAGCTGTTGCGACCAGACGCGCTTGAATGCCTCTAACAACTGCTCCTGGGGATAGTAGTGGGCGGGAAAGGCCTCGCCTACGGAAGCGATCTTCATGATTCCAGTGCCTCGGGTCTCCATCTCAACGGGTGCCGATCTCTGAAAGGGATTCCGCTGCCCTGTTTACGGCCGCCTGCAAGTATTGGATCCTGTTCTCCCGTCCGGGGCGGGCCGTCGATCATAGTCCATTCCGTCTCGATTTCCTGCACCACCCGCGAACCTTGTAAACTCTGCCGTTGGCCCACACCGGGTAATCCGATCTGTGGCCCTGTGCGTATACGCCCAGTAGCCGCCATAGTACCGATTCGCAAGCGATTACAGGTGACGAGATCGCCTTCGTCGGGGAAGTAGACAAGCTTCATGACAACCGCCAATCGGCCCGAAGCGTTCGATTGCTCCCGAACCGTGATTCGTCATCCGCGCGAGACCAAGGGTGAGGACTACGATCTGACCTCCGGGGACACCGAGCCCTGCTGCGGGCCCGATGGGTGCTGTTAGTGGAAACTGCCGAGACATTCTCCATCACGCCTCCCCGCGTG
>JARFQS010000172.1 GCA_029287645.1 Thermoanaerobaculia bacterium
GCGTGAGCTCGACCGCGGCAGAGGCAGTCAAGGCGTAGCCCTCCGGAACCTCCAGCGTGGCCTCCTTCTTCTCGCCGGCGGGGTTCCTCACCTCTCCCCACAGGTGGACCCTGGCTTCGCCTCGCGTCTCCGCATCGGGTCCCACGACCGTTCTTCCGATCCACCATTGCAGGGCTCGTTTGACCGGGGTCGTGCCGACGAGCGGCAGCAACGGGCGGAGTCGTCTCATCTGGCGAATGCGTCGCTCGGGAGTTCCCGTATAGACGCGAATGTTGGGAATGCCGGTCGTGTGGTATGCCGTGGAGACGTCCCCCCAGGGAATGGTCATCGTCCATCGTGAGCCGCATCCGAATTCGATTCGCCTGGCATCGTGCGCCAACGCGGTGGACACGATCCTGCCGTCTCGTCGCTCGGCGCCGACGTGTGGCATGGCCTCTACGGCCGTGCGAAGGGTGCCCCGACTGGCGCTTCCCCGGTCCGAGGTGAAGGCCAGATCCAGATGGGTGGCATCGGGGAGAGCTCGAGCCAGGGTCGCGGCCAGGCAATCGCTGGGCACGACGTCGAATCCGACACCGGGCAGCAGTGCAACCCCCGCCTTCCGAGCCACCTCGCCTCGATGCAGAATCGACTCGAAGACGCCCATTTCACCGGTAATGTCCAGATAGTGGGTCGCCGAGGCCAGGCAGGCGTCCACCATGGGCCGACTGGTATGGATGAAAGGGCCAGCAGCGTGCAGTACCGCTGCAACATCCTCGAGCGCCGCCAGGAGGGCTCCCGGCTCCTGCAGGTCGAGGACCCTTGCCTCGAATCCGAGCTCGTCGCCCAGCCTTCGGAGAGGCTCCGGACGGCGGCCAGCCAGGATCGGAGCGGAACCTCTTCGAGCAGCCTCCCTGGCGATCAGCTCGCCGGTGTAGCCGTAGGCTCCATAGAGCATCCAGGTTCTCATGGGGATGGACTCGGTTCAGTGCTAGTAGTCGGGGATTGGAGGATGACTCGACATCTGCGTGCCAGCCGTCGGGTCAGACGACTTCCAGTCTCTGCGGGCCCTCCACGACTTCACCTACCAGCGCCGCATTGGTTCCTCCATCCAACAGGGCTTTGAGCAGGGGCTCGACCTGAATGGGAGGAGTGGCGAGGAGCAGCCCGCCCGAGGTCTGCGGGTCGAAGAGGATCTCTCGCTGGTGCTTCTTGAGTCCGATCTCGATCTTCAACTCGTCCTTCACATTGGCTTCATTGGCGGCGGTCGACAGGGTCGAGACACCCTTCTTCACCATGCGATGGAAGCTCTCGAAGATCGGCAGATCCGAGAACCTCAGTCGGATACCGACTTTCGACGCCCGCGCGACCTCCAGCAAATGACCGGCGATTCCGAATCCGGTGATGTCGGTGGCGGCCATGACGCCATGCTGCAGCGCGAGTTGGGCCGCTCCGTGGTTGAGGCGCTCCATCTCGATCAATGCCGGTTCGAGGTCGGCAGCGTCCATCTTGCCGGCCTTGAAGGCGTTGATCAGCACGCCGGTCCCCAGAGTCTTGGTGAGGATCAGAAGATCCCCCGGCCGGGCGTTGGCATTGGTGAGAACTCGCTCCGGATCGGCCTTGCCAACGACGGAGAGTCCGAACTTGAGCTCGTCGTCCTCGACCGAATGACCGCCGAGAAGCACCGCTCCGGACTCGGCGATCGCCTCGGCGGCACCTCCGAGGATGCTGGCGTAGACACCACCAGGGATACCTTTGGCGGGGAAGCAGCAGATGTTGAGCGCGAACAGGGCCTTTCCACCCATCGCGAATACATCGGACAGCGAGTTGGCGGCCGCTATCCTGCCAAATCGAAAGGGATCGTCGCAGACCGGCGTGATGAAGTCGAGAGTGGCGACAAGAGCCTCGTCTCCCAGCAGGTAGACCCCCGCATCGTCGGCCGTTTCCGGTCCGACCAGGATCTTCGGATCGTGACCCGCCACCTGCATCAGTGGCGCGACCATGTCGTGCAGGTCCCCCGGACCTATCTTGGCCGCTCACCCACCGGTGGTGGCGCAATCGGTAAGGCGGAACTTTTTTCGAAACAAGCTCATGACACAGAGGATCTTAGCTGATTCTGGGTGCGTCCCAGGCAATTGTGGCGGGGTCGATGGCTGGGCCGACTGAGCGCGAGTAGAATGAGATCGGTGAGCGCTTCCCGCGAGGTCGTAGATCTGTCCAGGCCATTGCCCCTGTGGGTTCGTGGAGGGACCCTCCTCACTCTCGACGAGAGAGCCACCGTCCTCCCGAATACGGATCTACTGCTGGTCGGAGGGCGCATTGAAGAGGTCGGTAGCCCGGTGGTGCCACCTCCCGGGTGTCAGATCCTGGATGTGGACGGCTGCCTGGTTCTGCCCGGCCTGATCCAGGGTCACATTCATCTCGGTCAAACCTTCTTTCGCGGCCTGGCTGAAGGGCGTCCGCTGCTCTCCTGGCTCCGAGAGCGGATCTGGCCTCTCGAGGCAGCTCATGACGACGAGAGCGCCTACTGGTGCGGACTCCTGGGCGCCGCGGAGTGCCTTCTGTCGGGTACGACCACAGTGCAGGACATCGGGTTGGGTCCCGGTGCGGCAGGGCTGCTTTCGGCGATTCGAGAGTCCGGCCTTCGCGGCCTGGCCGGCATCTGCCTCATGGACAGCGGTGACGGCATGCCCGCGGATCTGGCCGGAGACACCGACACCGTCCTGGCCGAGACGCGAGCTCTTGGAGAGGAGGTCGAGAGCTGGGCGGGTGACCGGGTCGGGTATCTCCTGAACCCGCGGTTCATCCTCTCCTGCTCCGATGAGCTATGGAGAGGTATCCGGACACTGGCCAGCGAGAAGGGCTGGCCGATTCACACCCACGCTCTGGAGCAGAAGGAAGAGTCCCAGGCCGTCGTGCAGCTCAAGGGCGGTCTGGATGAGATCGCTTACTTCGACGAAGCGGGCATCCTGGCCGCCGATCTGAGAATCGCCCACGGAGTCCAGCTCGAGGACAGGCATCTTCAACGCGTGGCTGGCGAGACCTTCAGCGTGGTGCACTGTCCCAGTGCCAACATGAAACTGGGCTCTGGTGTCGCCGACGTGGTGGGGATCCGACGTGCTGGAGTTCCCGTAGGTATCGGTGCGGATGGGGCGCCCTGCAACAACGACCTGGACGTGATGAAAGAGGTTCGTTTGGCGGCCCTGCTACAGCAGGTCAGTCGCGGCCCCGCTTCGATGAACGGTTTGGAAGCGCTTCGCCTGGCCACCAGCGAAGGCGCGGAGGCGATTGGACTCGGCGGTGATGTGGGCAGTCTCGAGGTCGGCAAGAAGGCAGACCTTCTGATTCTGGGAACCGACCGACCCGAGCTGCTGGCCGCTTCCGAGGTCGATCTTCACGATCTCGTAGCGTTCGGTGCTTCGCGGGCGTCGGTGCGACACGTCGTGGTGGGCGGCGAGATACTCGTCGAGAATGGGCGGCTCATCCGATTGAACCTGGAGGAGATTCGAGGCGAGGCTTCTCGCTGCCTGGCGGCTCTTCTTCAGCGGGCTCGTATCTAGATCTCTCCATCTGCTTGTTCTCGCCTCTGCAGAAGAAGAGGGAAGGCAAGCCGAGCGCCAAGACCAAGACATAGTGGATTCCGCGGTAGAGGAGCACCCCTGCGGTCGCTTCGACACTGCCGACACCCATGGCGACGTAGAGACCGACCATGGCAGCCTCGGTAGTTGCCACCCCGCCGGGTGTGCCGGTGAGCAATCCGGCGGCCAGACCCAGAGCGATGGCCAGGGTGATGGCGACGGGACTCACTGGAGTGCCCAGACTCTCGAAGACCAGGCTCTGAGCGGCGACATTGAGGAAGAAGACCAGGAGGCCCGTCAAGGCCATGCGTACCTGCAGACGTACATCCGAGAAACTGCTGCGCAGGATAGTGAAGATCTCTCGGCCGCCCACGAATAGGGGCCCGAGGCGCTTGCCCCGCTTCTCGGCCTCGAGGCCTACCAGATTCGCTATGGGGCGGGCCTTGTCGGATCGTGCTCTTCTTCGCCAGATGACGAGAGCGACCATGAGAAGCACCAGAGTCAGGCTCAGTCCGGTCGCCAGGCCCACTTGCCCGACCCACACCGCTGCGGCGATGAGAGAGAGCCAGGTGACGACCGCCAGGACAGCCT
>JARFQS010000183.1 GCA_029287645.1 Thermoanaerobaculia bacterium
TGTGTATAAGAGACAGGTAATCATGACGCCTCAGAGGAAGAGGCGTTCACACTCGAGCGCAAGGTCTTCGAGGAGCAGTGGACCGGGAGAGCTCTGGCTGTTCGATTCATCGACCGTGACCACTACCCTTTCCGCTACGCATTCTCAATGGGCGATGCGCTCTTCTTGGCTCTCGACGCGACGCTAGTCAGACCCCTTCCGCCAGCCCAACTGACCTGGCTTCAGAAACTCCTGAACGAGCCGGGCGACCATTTCGAAAGTCGAGTCGTCTTCGGCCACCTTCCGAACTGGCCAGTCGCCGTCGGGCGAGAGAAGGAGTACCTGGGGGACCACGAATTCGAGGCCGTGCTTCGCAAAGGTAGTGCGAGCCTCTACCTGAGTGGGCATCATCACGCCTTCTACCCAGGTGTCCACGGTGGCGTGCTCTATATCAGCCAGGCAGCACTCGGCTCCGGTCCGCGCCGGCTGATCGGACAATCCGACCCTTCACCCCGGGCTATTACCCTTCTGACTTTCGGCGCTGATGGCTCGCTCGAGGTCGAGGCATTCGCCGGATCCGACTTTTCGACCCCGATTGTCTGGCACACCCTGCCGAGTAGCATTCGGCATGAAGACTTCGAGTTGATCCGCAGGGACCTGGCAACCGGTTCCAAACCCGGGCCAGGCTCCCCTTGATCAGTTACTGCGCACCCGCATCGGGCTGCCTTGATCGTTGCCGATTCAAGAGCCTCTGAGGTTGGCAACGTCATGTGCGAACACCTGGCTGGGTTCCCTGAAGTCGATATCTCGAAAAAGGGTGACGCCAGGACCAGAGTCGTTACAGCCACCACTACCACTCCCGCCGCCCCAGCCATTGTTGTTATTGCCGTCGATCGTGAAGACGCCTCGGCAGCCATTCGAGACCCAGATACCGTTCCTGTCGTAGCCCCAGGTTCGATTCGGTCGATATCTACAACGCTTGAAGCCAAGAAAGGGCCTCACCGGTCACCTTTGCTTCTCGACTCGTGAAGTACCATATGGGGCCATGCGACACCTAGCGATTTGTGTTGTTGCAATAGCGCTCGGGACCCATGCCGGCCAGGCTGCTCAGAGTGTCAGGGGCACCGTCACTCACTTCCAATCGCCTGCCGGTGTGGCAGAGGAGTGCGTGGCATTGGACCCGATCCCAGGCGGCTTCTACTCCGAGCAGGATCGCGCCGAAGAGAAGAGCTTCTGCGCGATCGATTTCCACGTGCCCTCGGTGGCCCTCTGCCCCAAGACCTGGAGCACCAGTGCCGGCACCCTGGTGTATGACATTTCCTCGGGCACTCATGCCAACGACCCGGCCAGCTTCGAACGAGAGGTCTGTCGCCGCGGCGGCAGCGCCCGGGAGGAAGCGACTCGAGAGTTGGCCAAGTACAAGCAGACGATCAACACGCCAGACTCCAGTGCGACCTTCTCCACCGCCTCATTGCTCTACTACCACTTGTCCCGCTATTTCGACACGACCGTCAACGTGCCCGTGGCCGTCTACCGCAGCATGGACAAGGATTCACACCTGCGACGTGTCACCGAGCTCGGCACCCAACTCACAGCCGAGAAGCCGTCACTCAGGATGATCCATGCTGGCTGGTCGGCTCTCCGGGAGGCGGAAGGCAATCCGGAAAGCTACCGACCCACCGACGAGCTCTTCACAGCAGACAGAAAGAGGATCTATGGAATCCTGATTCTCACCGCCGGCGAGCGGTACAACTCCGAGATCAACGGCACCCGGGAATCGGGTTGGGGCAGCGGCCAGAACCGCGACTTCCAACACACCGCTCCCTACCTGGCTCTGCAGAGCTTGAAGCCCCTTGCCGAAGCAATCCAAGAGGGTGTGGAGGAGGCCAGGATGAACCCCCGACTGGCCCGTGACATGGGCCCGGAGGTCCTGGATGAGCAGATGGTCTTCTGGATGCAGGAGCTGACGGAGATCACCCTTCTCGACTTCATCTTCAGCCAACAGGATCGAATCGGCAACATCGACTATCGCCGGGCCTGGTACTGGATCGAGGACGGCCGAGTGCGCTCTCGAGCGGCCCACGGCAAAGAGCCACCGGAAGCGATCACGGGTCTCTCACCCATCCTTCTCAAGCGGACCTGGATCAACGACAACGATGCCGGTGGGAGAGCCGCCTACGTGGACTTCGCAGAAAAGACCGAGATGCTCGAGAAGATCCGTCACTTCAATGCGGACACGTATCGTCGGCTTCTGGCCCTCGATAGTGATTTCTCACAGGCGGGCCCACTGTACGCCTACTTTCGCGACACCTTCGGGCTTTCGCAACGGCAACTGGGACTGATCGTGCGTCACACCGCTCACGCTGCGGCCATCCTACGAGAGACCTGTCGGGCTGGAGAGCTTCGCTTCGACCTCGAGCCCGAGACCTTCCTGGTCGACGGAGGCGGTTCTGAGCAACCTGTCGAGTGCAATGCTCCCTGATCTGTGTCGATAGTTCGATAGATCGAATAGAGGGCGCCCCTGCCTAGAAGATTTTCCCCGTCAGCCAGGCGATCCCGTAGTAGAGGATCGCTGTGTTCAGGAACAGCCCTACGAGCAGAAAAAGGAAGCTGAAGACCATCGAGTCGATCCCCAGGCCGTCCGTCAGCCACACCAGCACGGTACTCCAGGGAAGCGCGAGCATGGCGATGTAGACGCCGGCCAAAGACTCCCCGGGTTTGGCGATCAGGGGCAGGGTCCAAGCGGCCAAGCCGAGAACCAGATAGAGGCCTGCGATCCAAAAGGCGAACCTAGACCTCACGGCAATCGGCATGGGTACCCCTTCGGCAGGCAATGAATCACCTCACCAATATACCCCGTGAATTTGTGGGCCCAGCATGGATTCATCAGCTCGACGAACAACCCTACGGTCACACCCTTCTAAATCTGCGCCGATCTCGGGCAGTGCACGAAGGTAAGATAGCTCTCACAATACGGGGCCCGCACCCGTCGGAGATTCGATCCCATCCGCAAAGGAGAGGCACCATGGGAAACAAACCTGTTCTGAGACTCCTGTCTGCACTGGTCTTGACGACGCTCTCAATCACGCTGCTTTCTTGCGGCCAGAATCAGACACCTGCCAATGAGGAGGCAGAGGCCGCGATGACAGCCGCCGCCGAGCCCGCGGGACCGCCCACGCTCGACGAGATCTCCAACGCTTCCATCAGCGGCATCTACGACGAGCCGATTCAGCTCCAAGGCGGGAAATACGAAGGTGAGCCCTTCGAGCCGCAGGGCGCCTCCTTTCCGAGGGTCGGATTGATCGAGGAATCTCTCTTGACCGGCGACCTGGACGGCGACGGCGCGGAAGAGGCGATCGTGATGCTGTGGGAGAGCTCGGGCGGCTCGGGAACCTACAGCTACCTGGCCGCCCTGGACCGTGAGGGCTCGGAAGTTCTCAATGTCGCCACGGCTGAGATCGGCGATCGTATACAGCTTCGCGACTCCCGGGTCTCCGGCAATCGGGTGGAGCTCGACGTCCTCCGAGCCGGCCCGCAAGATGCCGGCTGTTGCCCGGGCGAAATGGCGACCCTGGCCTGGGAGCTCGAAGGTGCTTCCCTGAACCCGGTGGAGTCTGGTGTCGAGCCGGAGCGACTTTCGATTGCCTCGTTTGCAGGTCCCGAGTGGGTGCTGCGGAATCTCGACCGCGACGAACCGGCTCCAGGCGAGCCTGAGATCACCCTCCTGTTCGAGGAGGATCGCATCGCGGGCAAGAGTGGCTGCAACCAGTACATGGGAAAGGTCACCGAAGGCGATCTGCCCGGAGACCTGACCGTCGGTCTCCTGGCCGGCACCATGATGGCGTGCCCACCCGAGATCATGGACCTCGAGGATCGCTATCGGCAGCGGCTCGAGAAGGTCTTCAAGATCGGTTTTTTCCTAGGCGACCTGGCGCTGAGCTTCGAGAAGGAAGACGGCGGCATGGGCCAACTGCGGTTCAGTCCTCGCCAGTCGGGAGAGTGAGATGGCCAACGGCAGTGAAAGAAGGGATGCAGGACCCGCCGTCGTTCTCGGCCTCTTTGTGGCGATCGGTCTCGTCCTCGGCGGTTACTTCATCGGCAATGGGCTCCTCCAGGCCCGAGCGACACAGCGATTTGTCACTGTCAAGGGCCTTTCCGAGAGAGAGATGCCGGCCGATCTGGCCATCTGGCCCATCGTCTTCACGGTATCGGCCGACGATCTCGGTGACCTTCAAAAGGGTATTGACGACAGTGCCGCCAAGATCACCGACTTCTTGAGCACCGACTTTGGACCCGACGAATTCAGCCTTTCTGTGCCGCGGATTACCGACTACAACCTACAGACCTTCGCTCCCGGAAGCCGGCCCCCACAGCGCTACTCGGCGGAGACGACGATGACGCTGCGCACCCGCAACATTGATGCTGCGAGGCGCAGCATGCAGCGATCGGGAGAGCTCGTGAAGGACGGTGTCGCCCTGATTCGGAGCTACGAGTACCAGACGTCGTTCCTGTTCACGGGTCTCGAGGAGATCAAGCCCGAGATGATCGCCGAGGCGACCCGCGACGCCCGACGAGCCGCCCAGCAATTCGCCGAGGACTCCGGCAGCCGGGTAGGCGCGATTCGCAACGCCCAGCAGGGTTACTTCTCGGTGGAGGATCGAGACCGATTCTCACCGGATTTCAAGAAGGTACGGGTCGTGACGACGGTTCAGTACTTCCTCGTCGACGACTAGCTCCCCACGCGGGCGGCCGCAAGGGCCGCCGCCGGGACCCTCCTGTAGGGGAGGGGCTTGCCCCCTCCCGCCGGCAGCCGCAAGGGGTACCCCACACCAGCCTCGTCCATGGCACAGCCGCCTGCGAGTCTCTATCAGTACCGCAGGAAGTAATACCCGGCAGCCAGCAGGACGGCTACCAGATAGCCAAGCGGGAAGACCCAGCGGCATCTCCGGTCGACGAGGTCGCCGTGAGCTCTTCTGCCGGTTCGGTCGAGGTGGCCTACCCGGAGATTCACCACGACAGCTGCACACATGGCTAGAAAGCTGATGTAGAGAAAGGCGCTCATCAGCGTCGGGTACGAGATCCTCGGCAGGAATCCGCTGACCATGATCTGGTACGCCACGACGGTGAGGATGCCGATGAACGAGATGTCCATGCGGTCACCGAGCGACTCTCGATCCATCCAGAAGACCGACCAACTCAGTGCCACGAGGAGCGCCAGGGGGATGACCACGACTCGAAGCATGAATCCTGGGAGTCGGGCCATTTCCAGGGTCACCACGAAGGCGGACAGTGCCGCCCGATGTCCATCCCCATAGACGGGATCGTACTCACGGCTATCAGCGCGGATTCCATCGAGCCTCCACTCTGTGATGCTGACACCCGACTCTTCGGAGCCCGTGGTCTGAGGATCGGCCTCTAGAAGCACCTCGTCCTTACTGAATCCCAGGACCTCGAAAACGATCTCGAACTCCTCCCGATCGAAAGGAAAGCGGTGCAGGTTCAAGGGGATTTCGATCGTCGCGTTGAGCTCCTCGATGTAGGTCAACGTGCCATCGAAGCGTTGGCGCAGAACCATGCCCTGGCGTTCGTATCCTCCGGACTCGTTGGCCACGATGAGCTGCGGCCACCAACCGGTAGCGACCTCCGAGAACTGATAGTTGCCCTGGAAGACCTTCTCCTGGACCCCCACCGCGGCAGGGTCGAATGCCAACCTCTCATCCCGCCATCGAAGCGTCAGAATACCCTCGACCTCGAATTGCTGCGCCTCTTCATCTACCCTGTTGACATCGCTGAGGTAAAACCCGGCCTGTACGACGACCGGTCCATCCTGAGGGGGCGGGCCGAGTAGGAACGGGGGCTCGTCCTGAGCGATCGCCACACCCGAGATCGAGAGGGTCGCAAGGGACAGGGCCAGTAGGGTGCGCAGCTCGATCATTCGGCGTTGCCGCCGCCTGGCGCTACAGCCGCCTCCAGGTTGGCCAGGTTCTGGAGCATGACCGATCCGAAGTCACCACTCTCGGGCAAATTGCCACAGGGGTTGTAGACCACGCTGGCGATGCCCATTCCAGCCAGGCGGCTTTCGACTTCCGCCAGAGGCTCCCCTTCCCAGACCATGATCTCGGCGGGGTGTGCCTGCAGCATCGTCTCGAGCTCCTCCCACATCTCCTCGGTCGGCATCTCACCGGGCTCCCAGTGGACCGACTCGCCATTCATACCGACGTGCTCATCGAGGTATTGGTACACGGGGTGAGAGAAGACGATGGGTCTGTCCCCGAGGTCGGCTGCCACCTCTCGGAGTTGGGCGTCGAGCACCAGGAGATCGGCCTGGAGCCCCTCGTAGGCGGCGCGAAAGTCAGCGGCCGCCTCGGGCCGCAGCTCGGAGAGTGCCTCCTGAATCGCCTGTGCCTGTGCGATGGCGATCATCGGATCCAGCCAGGTCGTGAAGACCCACCCCTTGTGGGAGTGCTCGCCTTCCGGACCATGCGTATGAACGACTCCCTCGTCCAGGGGCAAGTAGCTGCTCTCCATCGCCGCCGAGGTATCGACGAGCTTGCCCGCCGGCAGGCTGGCCCTTTCGATCCACTTCTCGTAGCCAGCGCCGTTGAGCAAGATCAGATCCGCCGCCTGGTATTCCGCGATCATCTCCGGTTGGGGCGCCCAGTAAGCCGGGTCCACATCGGCCGGCGCGGGAAACACGACCTCGACCTGCTCGCCACCGATCCGCTCGGCGAAATAGGCGAGGGGATAGTTGGTGGTGAATACCGACAGGGGCACTGAGGCAGTGGGGCCTTGAGGCAATGAGGCCTCTTCACCCGGTTCATCCTGCGCTCTGTCGCCACGAGAACAAGCCCCTGATGCGACTGTAGCAATGAGAATCAAAAACAGGAGACTCAATCTAATTCGGCGCAC
>JARFQS010000592.1 GCA_029287645.1 Thermoanaerobaculia bacterium
GGGGGAGATCGATGGCACCGTGGAAGCGTTCTTGGTCTTTGCCAGTCGACGACAGCACCTCCTCGAAGTCATCGAGCCGGCGCTGGCGGATGGACGCCATGTGATCTGCGATCGATTCACAGACTCTACCTTCGCCTACCAGGGATATGGTCGGGGCGTGCCAATATCGATTCTGAAAGAAGTGGATCGTCTGGCTACGGGCGGACGGGTCCCCGACCGGACGTTGCTGTTCGATTTGCCGGCCGAGGACGCTCGTCAGCGGGGTCAGTCACAGGCGCGTCGAGAAAGCGAGGAGGGAGTCACTCGTCTCGATGCAGAAGCGCTCGAGTTCTACGGCAAGGTTCGCCGCGGCTATCTCGACCTCGCCGAAGAGCACCCTGGCCGATTCGTGGTGATCGACTCCGCGGGAACCTACGAGACCACTCAGCAACAGGTGAGGTCAGCGCTCTCAGAGATCTTCGGTATCGAATAATGGACCTCGTAGCGACCGAAGAACTGGCTCGGTCCGGCCATCTCTATCCGTCCGTGATTCTTCATGGACAGACTTCAGAGATCCGGCAGACGGCCGCCCTGCGATTGGCGCAGACGTTACTTTGCGAGGCAGAGCGACCGGAGCGTCCTTGTGGAAGCTGCAAACACTGTTCGAGGATTGTCTGGCCGAGCGCCAAGGACGATGCCTTCCACCCTGACTTCCAGGTCCTCGAGAGGGATCTGAAGACCTCGACCTCGGTTTCCGCAACCAAGGCCTTTCTCCAGGGTGCCCAGGTGGCGCCCTTCGAGGCGCGCGGCCAGGTCTTCGTGCTCGCCAGTGCCGAGAGCCTGACGGGTGAGGCCGCCAATGCCCTGCTCAAGACTCTCGAGGAGCCTCACGTCTCGGCGCCGCGCAACTTTCTTCTTCTCAGTCCCTCGCAGTTCGATCTCCTGGCGACCGTTCGAAGCCGCTCACTGGCCGTCTACCTCGGGGTGACCGAGGCTGACTTCAGCGACGAGATGGAGAGCCTGGCGAAGGAATTTGCCGCCTCGATTCGTAGCTTCAGGAGCTCGGGGAGTGCGCTGCATCTGCTGGCTGGCGCCGAGATCCTGGCTCGGGTCAGTACCTGGAAGGATCCGCGAGACGCCTTCCCCTGGTCACAAGCCGCTGCGATCGTGCGCCGCAGCTGTGACCTGGTCGAGAGCGGAGGTCGACGCGGGCTTTTGTCCCTGGCAGAGGAGCTGCTCGGTGGGTGGCAGTCACGGGTGAGAGGAATTCAAGCCCTGAGAATCCTCGAAGGGATGGTTGTAGATGCCCTGTCGTCCTCGGCTGCACGAAGCGACGGAGGTGGGTCGAGGGTTGTTCCTCCCGCCAAGGGTGGATAAGATGCGCCTAGTCGCTAGCAGCCGATAAACCGCCTGCATTCCAATACTTACAGTCAATCCGAGGAGTCCATCGGCATGTACCCACTACGAACTCACCCAGGAGGCCTTGGTCTGGCGCTCCTGATTGCAGTCACCTTCTTTTCGCAGGCCTGTACGGTTTCCGATTCGGCCGTTTACGCCGCCAAGGACGACTCCGCCGAGGCGGATGTCCTGGCCGTCGTCGGGGGTACCGAGATCACTGAAGAGGAAGTGGCCGGAGCTGCGGCAGGGGAGCTACTCCGCGTCAATCGCGAACGTCACGAGATCTTGGAAAATAGCCTCGACGGCTTGATCAGGACAAGGCTTCTGGAGCTGGAGGCCGAAGCCAGGGGGATGTCGATCGAGGAGCTCATGGCCGAGGCCGTCGAGTCCAAGGTGGAACCTCCGTCCCAGGAGGCCATCGATGCCTTCTACGAAGCTCGCAAGGGCCAGATTCGACAGCCCAAGGAGGCGGTGGAGGAGCGCATCGGTCAGTTTCTGACCCAGCAGCAGCAGCAGACGGTTCTGGCGGAGTTCATCGCCGAGTTGAAGACCAAGTACGGATTCGAGAGCTATCTCGAGCCGCTCAGGGTAGCGGTGGAGGATGCAGGATTTCCTTCCCGCGGGCCGGAGAGTGCTCCGGTGACCATCGTCGAGTTCTCCGACTTCGAGTGCCCCTACTGCTCGCGGGTCGTGCCGACTCTCGAACAGATTGTCGAGACCTACGGGGATCGCGTGCGTCTCGTGTTCCGCCAGTTCCCCTTGAACAACATCCATCCCAATGCCCAGAAGGCGGCCGAGGCGTCTCTTTGTGCCGATGATCAGGGGAAGTTCTGGGAGATGCACGATCTGATGTTCAAGGAACAGAAGAGTCTGGAGCTGGAGCAGCTCAAAGAGAAAGCGGCTCGCCTCGAGCTCGATGTCGAGGCCTTCAATGACTGCCTCGATTCCAGCAAGTACGCAGAAGCCGTCATGAAGGACCAGGAGAGTGGGAGTCAGATCGGTGTCTCAGGCACGCCGGCTCTCTTTATCAACGGTCGCTTTCTTTCGGGCGCCCAACCGTACGAACAGCTCGCCGCGGTCATCGACGAAGAGCTGGCCAAGTGGGAGCCCAAGACCGATTCGTAGATGTCGCAAGATGTCCCTGATCCCGAGCTGAGGGCGGCCCTCCACCGGGCCGCCGACATGATTGCCGACTATCTGCAAGACGTCGGCCAGTACCCGGTCCTGCCCAGAGTAAGCCCCGGGGAGGTGGACGCGCTGTTGTCGGGCGCGCCGCCGCTCGAGGGAGAGTCGCTGAACGCCATCCTGGACGACTACGCTCGCATCATCGAACCCAACATCACGCACTGGAACCACCCGGGCTTCCTCGGCTACTTCTCGATCACGGGATCTGGCCCGGGAATTGTCGGCGAAGCTCTTTCGGCTGCCCTCAACGTCAATGCCATGTTGTGGCGCACCTCTCCGGCGGCCACGGAGTTAGAGGAGAGGGTATGCGACTGGCTGCGCCAGATGTTGGGCCTGCCGGAGCTCTTCCGGGGACATATCAACGACACCGCCTCGATCAGCACGATGCTGGCCCTGGCGGCGGCGCGGCACTCGCAATCGGATCTGCGCATCAGGGACCTGGGTCTCGCAGGCCGGGCAGACATTCCCGAGCTGGTCGTCTACACCAGCGACCAGGCGCACTCCTCTTGTGACAAGGCGGCCATGACGCTGGGCCTCGGCCTCGAGCACGTTCGCAGGATCGAATCGGACAGGGACTTCCGAATGAGCTTCGAGTCTCTTGTGGAAGCGATCGATAGCGATCGTCGAGCCGGTCGTCGCCCCATCGCTGTCGTAGCGACGGCGGGGACCACCTCGACCACCAGTGTCGATCCGATCGATCGCATCGCAGAGTTGTGCCGGCGAGAGGGCATCTGGCTTCACGTCGATGCGGCCTACGCCGGAAGCGCGGCGATCTGCCCTGAGCTCCGAAAGGAGTTTGCCGGTTGGGAGCAAGCCGATTCGATCGTCTTCAACCCTCACAAGTGGCTGTTCACACCCATCGATTGCTCGGTTCTGCTGATGCGCGATGTGGACGCTTTGCGATCGGCCTTTTCCCTGGTGCCCGAGTACCTGAAGACCGACGAGGAGGGCGTCACCAACCTGATGGACCTCGGTGTCCAGCTCGGCCGTCGATTCCGCGCCTTGAAGCTCTGGATGGTGATCCGAGCCTTCGGAGTCGAGGGCCTGCAAGCCCGGATTCGAGAGCACTGCAGGATGGCCAGGGATCTCGCTTCGACGATCGAGAGCGATCCAGACTTCGAGGTCGTGGCCCCAGTACCGTTCAGTGTCGTCTGTTTTCGATGGCGGGCAGGGAACTCCCCAGTGGAGCAGGACAGCCAGAACGAGGCGCTGTTGAACGAGATCAATGCCCAGGGCCCGGTCCTCCTCTCCTCGACGAGTCTCGAGGGTCGAGACACCCTGCATCTGGCGATCGGCAACTTGAAGACCACCGAACAGCACATCCAGGACGCCTGGAAGTTGATCCGATCGGCAGCCGATCGCCTATCCGCCGCTCAGCCGGGCTGAGCGGCTGTCGGGTTGAGGCAGCCAGCGCTGGCGCTGGCTGATCTCTGGGGCAGTGAGGCCTTGAGGCAGTGGGGCAATAGTGCGTAGGGGCTCAAGGGCTAAGGGGTAGCAGCTCAGCAGCGGACAACAGCGGCTCCAAGGGTCCGGCGTGGGGACCTCCAGGGGGTTCTTGCAGCGGAAGGGAGGATAGCCTACTGGGGGCCCCAGGTCGGACCCTCCAGTCGATAACGGCCGGCAGGGGCGCCGGCCGCTTCAATGCCCAGGACCCAACCCTCAAAGGCCAGCCGGAGGTACGACGGCTG
>JARFQS010000190.1 GCA_029287645.1 Thermoanaerobaculia bacterium
CGCACCTATCTCGAGGGAGCGATCCGGCAGACCGATCGACTCAGCCGCCTGGTGGCAGATCTGTTCGAGCTGGCACGCCTGGAATCCGGAACCCAGGAGATGCAGGTGGAATCCCTGGCGCTCGCGGAGCTCGCTCAGGACGCGGTGCAGCAGTTTCGCCTCCAGGCCGACGAACGCGGCATCGATCTGCAGGTCGAAGTGCCCGGTGGCCCCGCGACGGTCGAAGGGGACATGAGCCTGCTGGCCCGCGTGCTCGACAACCTGCTCGACAACGGGCTGAGGTTCACTTCGGGCGGAGGCCAGGTTACCGTAGGTCTTCGCGAATCGCCCCAGTGGGTGAGCGTCGAGGTCCGAGACACCGGCTGTGGCATCGCCCCGGAGGACCTGCCATATGTGTTCGATCGCTTCTTCGGGCGCAAGCAGCGCGATGTAGGGAGCGACCATGCCGGCCTGGGCCTCGCCATCACCAAGCGAATCGTGGAGCTGCACGGCGGCACTATCGAAGTCGCGAGTCAGCTCGGCGAAGGTACAACGTTCTCGGTGACCCTGCCATCGCGCGGTAGCGCGATGTGATGAAAATGTGAAACTTCTGGGAGGTCCCTGTGACCTTCGATCGTCATCCTCTTCTCGTTCGAAGCGAGAAGGATCCACCAACGAAAAGGAGGATGAACGATGCAAGAAGTCAGGAAACCGCAACTCTGGATACTCGCCTGCGCCGCCTTGCTGACCCTGCTGGCCCTGCCGGCCGCGGCGAGCGCCCAGACCTACGAAGTCACCATCACCAACCTGACGCAGGGCCAGATCTTCGCCCCGCCTGTCGTCTACTCACACCGGAGCAGCTTCGATCTGTTTACGCCGGGCGAGCCGGCCATTCCGGAGCTCGCCGGCCTCGCCGAGGATGCCGCCAACGACCCACTGATCGCCTTGCTCAGTGCCGAGCCCAAGGTTGCGGGCGTTGCGGTCGGAGGGGGTGTGGTGCTGCCGGGTGAGTCCACTACGATTCGGGTCAAGGCCTGGGGTCGCGCACGAAATATCACCGCCCTCGGCATGCTGGTGACGACCAATGACGCATTCTTCGCTGCCGAGAAGCGAGTACCTGCGTTCAGTAACTCGACATACGCGACCGCCTGGGACGCTGGTAGCGAAGCCAATACCCAGGACTGCGACCACATTCCCGGTCCGCCCTGCGGCAACGGTGGAGTGCGAGTGGAGGACGGCGCCGAGGGCTACGTCTATGTCCACGCCGGTATCCAGGACCGTGGCTCGTTGAGCCCTGAAGAGCACGACTGGCGCAACCCGGTCGCCAAGATCGTGATTCGGCGCGCCAAGAAGTAGAAGGCAGGTCAACTCTCACCACGCAGGCGCGGTGCGGCCACCGAGATCTCGAGTGAGCTGCCCGCGCCTCTTTCTATGTTGGGGACTCCGTCTCGGGGAATTGCTTGGCGTGATCGGACGACCATAGCCAGATCAGAACACCCAGGAAATCTTGGCGAACAGGGTGTTGCCCTGTTGGGACTCCTCACCCAGGTCGGAAGTACCGCGCTGGTAGGCGACCTGCAGGGAGCCGAAGGGAGGCAGGATTCGCCAGACGACGAGGAGCTGGATGTTCTCCTTGTCGATGGCCGTGTTGTTCTGGAGAAAGAGCTTCGTGTAGAGATCGTTGGTGAAGTAGTACGTTGTCCGGAGCACGTTGATCCAGGTCGAGCGGCCGGCGAGATCGGGCTCCAGGTCGAGATAGGTCAGCTCGTAGTCGAGATTCCAGGCGTCGGTCAGCTTGAAGGTCACCTCCGCCTCGTAGAGCCAGAGATCGTCACCGAAGTTCTCACCTTCGGAGACGACCAGCTCGAACGCCCGCCCGGCTCGATTGTCGTATCCGAATCCCAGGCTCGTGAGGCGATTCCAGTAGTCCTCCTCGAAGCGGTCGAAGCCGTCCTCGTAGCCTCCTCCGACGAACCACCGATTGGTGAAGTCCAGGCGGATCGACGCATCGGTCTCGTAATGGCGGAGCACGCCGTCGTGCCCGTAGTAGCGGTTGTAGTTGACGCCCGCCCGTAGCTTCTCGGCCGCCGACTCCTGAAACCACCATGTACGGGTCAGGTTGGTGTCGAACTCTCGACGGTTGTCGTCTCGCAAGAAACCGACGGCGTTGACATCCTCGAGAATCCCGGGATCCAGGTTGGTGTATCGGACGTGAAAGTGGAGATTCGTGCTGTCATAGGCCGGTCGCACGAACCACGCGGCCCCATCCGATCCGGTGGGTCCGTGGGTCTGTAGATACTGCCCCGTGAACCCGATCTTCTCGGTGAAGAAGAGAGTGGTGTCGACGCCGACAGAGCCAGCATTGTCCCCCTGGAGGTGGCGGCTGGCGGCCAGAAGGCCGACGTTGCCCGAGTTCATGACCGCCTTCTGCAAGCGAAAGACTCCATAGTCGGTATCCAGGCGGGTCTCCAGATCATCCTCCGGATCGAGCTGTCCCAAGCTGCCCTGTGTCCCCAGTGCCACGAGATCGAAGGTGCCTACCGTGCCGGCAGCTTTGGCACCCCAGTCGATGTCCTCGATTCGACGACTGTAGAACTGGCGGATCCTCTGCTCGAAGCG
>JARFQS010000204.1 GCA_029287645.1 Thermoanaerobaculia bacterium
ATTGTCTCGTGGGCTCGGAGATGTGTATAAGAGACAGCGTCGGATCCGACAGGGTCCACCAGCAGCCCAACTACGACCCCTATTCGCTGCTGGTCTACTCCACCAAGGCTTCCGATGTCGAAACGGTCATCGTCGATGGCCGGGTTGTCGTCGACGACGGGAGGGTTCTCACCCTCGACAGACGAGAAGTCCTGGAGAAGACCGCTGAGTACCAGAGGCTTGTCGCCGATCTCGGCCGCTGAGGACTATTGCGGCCAGAGCCAGCCGAAGATCCCGGCTGTCAGGAGACCGTAGATCAAACCGTCACAGATGTGCCTCCAGGTCGTACTCCAGGCCTGTCCCTTCCAGATCGAGTCGGTTGCCTGGGCCATGGCGTAGCCCATGAAAGCTACGGTTCCAGCGATGCGGAAGACCGCAATATAGATAGAAGTATCTCCTTTCGGTATGCAGACGGGCGGCATACTCGCTGACCTCTGAAGAACGCGAACCCCAATCCAGCCCCTGACTCGGATCGGGGGCTTCAATCGGCCAATAACCCAAAGTTCCTGGTGGAACGGCACAACTGTATACGCACAAAATCCAGGGGTTTTCCCGTCAGTCTGAATCGTCGTCCAGAATCGATGCCAGGGTCGCCGGATCGTTGGTAGGCAATTGGCAGGAGTAGTTCTCACAGACGTAGGCCGTCGCCTTGCCTTCCTGGCGATCCAGAGACGAATAGAACTCAGCGGCCTCGCCAGGCAGGTTTCCGTCTCGACCCTCGTTCAAGATCACGACCTTGCCCGGCAGAAATCGCTTCGCCACCACCTCGAGCATGGCAAGCGTGTCCTCGGCACCAGGGTCACCCGCGATGACGATCTGGCGTGGTGGATCGAGTGCCATGGCGACCGTGACCAGCATCTGGGGCATGGAGATGGGGCTGGTCTGGAGGACACCGGATACCGAGCCGACCGTCGCTTCGGCCAATCGGCGCCACTCCGGTCGATCGAGGATCCAGGCGAGTCGCAGAAGGTTGCCCGCCGCCACCGAGCCACCCGAGGGTTCAGCTCCGTCGTGAATTTCGCGGGTCCGCAGGATGATCGAGGGATCCTCTCCGGAGGTATCGTAGAAGCCGGAGTTCACTTCATCCCAAAAGAGCTGGTTCTGGACCTCACTCAGACTCACGGCCAACTCGAGCCAGCGGGTGTCGAATCCTGCCTCGTAGAGATCGAGCAGTCCCTGGATGAAGAAGGCGTAGTCCTCGAGATGGGCCGGGTGCCGCGCTTCACCATCTCTGAATCGACGCAATAGGGTGCCATTCTTCTCGTCGTAGAGCTCGTTGACGACGAATTCGGCGGCTCGCACTGCGGCCGTCAGATATCGGGGTTCGCCAAGCACCGCAGCGGCACGGGCGAAGGCCGAGATCATCAGACCGTTCCAGGCGGTAATCACCTTGTCGTCTAGATGAGGGCGGAGGCGCTGGGCTCTGGCCTCGAGCAGGGATTCCTTGCCCCGCTCGATGATCTTCTCCACCTCATCTACGGGACGCTTGAAGCGTCTGCTCGCCTGCTCGACGGTCAAGGCCCGGTAGAGCACGTTGCGATTCCTCAACTCCCCAGTGGGATCGCCGATGCTATTGCCAGCCCTGGTGATGCCGAAGCACTCCAGAAAAATCTCCGCATCAGCCTCGTCCAGAGCGAGCTCTGCTTCGAACAACGTCCACATGTAGAAGGCTCCCTCCTCCTTCTGATCGGGCTGTTCGGGGTCGAGCGCGCTGTCGGCATCCTCGGCCGAGTAGAAGCCACCAACCGGGTCGGTCAAGTCACGCAGAACATACTCCAGAATGTCCCTCGCTACGTCTTCAAAGAACGCCTCGCCGGTGATCTGGTATGCATCCAAATAAGAACAGACCAATTGCGCCTGGTCGTAGAGCATCTTCTCGAAATGCGGGATGCGCCAGTACGCGTCGACGGAGTAGCGATGAAATCCTCCGCCCAGGTGGTCGTACATCCCCCCCGCCCACATCTTGCGAAGGGTGTCGAGAGTCATGTCGAGTGCCGGTCCCTCGGCCGTTCGCGCCCAGTAACGAAACAGGAAGTTGAATGTCGCCGGCCGAGGAAATTTCGGAGCCTGCCCAAAGCCGCCCAGATCCGGATCGTAGGATTGGGCCAGCTGCAGGTAGCCTCTGTCCAGGACGCCTTTCAGGCTGTCGATCTGCGAGCTGAGTGAGAACCCGTCGGTCGCTCTAACCGCCCCCTCCTGCTGAGCCAGGGTCTGGAAGATCTTCTCGGCCGACCCATCCACCTGCGACCGCTTCTCCTTCCAGGTCTGGCCGATGCTCTGTAACAGCTCCGGAAACCCAGGCCGGCCATGGTGCGACTGTGGCGGAAAGTAGGTACCACCAAAGAAGGGCTTGAGCTCGGGGGTCAACCAGACCGAGAGGGGCCAACCACCGTGCCCCGTCAGTGCCTGCACGGTGGTCATGTAGACCCGATCGACATCGGGTCGCTCCTCGCGGTCGATCTTGATATTGACGAACAGGTCGTTCATCAGAGCCGCGGTAGCCTCGTCTTCGAAAGACTCGCGCTCCATGACATGGCACCAATGGCAGGTGGAGTAACCGATGGACAGAAAAATCGGTTTGTTCTCCCTCCTGGCCTTCTCGAAGGCCTCCTCGCCCCACGGATACCAGTCTGTCTCTTATACACATCTCCGAGCCCACGAGACCAACGACCTAATCTCGTATG
>JARFQS010000222.1 GCA_029287645.1 Thermoanaerobaculia bacterium
GAAGTACGGCATCCAGGCCAGTCCCACCATGGTCATGTTCAACCAGGGCAAGGAAGTCGCCAGGCAGCCCGGCGCCATGCAGCTGCCCCAGATCATGCAGTGGGTCGAGATGCACGCCTGAACCCGACCTGCCGGACCGCTCGGGTCAGGACTCTGTCTGACCTCGACTCGAGACAGCTTGCTTGGAGGAGAGCCCGAGCTTCTTCATTCGCGATCGCAGGGTGTTCGGATGAAGGTCGAGCATCTCCGCCGCGCCCCCAGTACCGGCAATCTGTCCCTCGGTGGCCTCGAGAACTCGGGCGATGTGCTCCCTTTCGGCCTCGGCGAGGCTCTTGAGTGAGGTCTCGGTGGCAGGAACACGATGCGATCCTCCGCTCACAGGGTCCCGAACTCGCAGCACACCGTCTGTGGAGGTTACCACCGCCTCCTCGAGCACATTCTGGAGCTGCCTGACGTTGCCGGGCCATGAGTATTCCTGGAAGGCGCGAAGGACGCGAGGCGGCACCTCGTTCACCTGCTTGCCGGTGCGGGCACAGATCTGCGGCAGGTAATACTCGACAAGCTCAGGAATGTCCTGCTTGCGATCCCTCAGAGGCGGTACGGTGATCGGATAGACGTGCAGCCGATAGAAGAGGTCTTCGCGGAACCTGCCTGCCGCGATCTCCTCCTCCAGGTTGCGGTTGGTCGCTGCTACGAGCCGCACATCCACCCGCCGGGTACGCGAGCTGCCGACCGGCTCGAACTCTCCATCCTGCAGGACGCGGAGCAGCTTGGGTTGGAGCTCCAAAGGGAGCTCGCTGACCTCGTCGAGGAAGAGCGTCCCACCATCGGCGAGCTCGAACCGTCCTATCCTTTTGTCTCTGGCATCGGTGAAGGCACCAGGAACATGGCCAAAGAGCTCGCTCTCGACCAGGCTGGGAGGTAGCGCCGCGCAGTTGAGCCGGATGAAGGGTCCAGCCGAGCGTTGACTACGTAGGTGGACCTCTCGCGCCACCAACTCCTTGCCGACGCCCGTCTCCCCCTGGATCAGAACCGAGCTGTCGGTCGGGGCGACCTGCTCCATTCTGAACAGGACGTACTTGAGCGCTTCGCTCTCGCCGACAATGTTCGAGTACTCACCACGGAGCGTCGTGTCCTGTTTGAGAAGGAGATTCTCTTCCTCGAGCTGGGATTTGAGCTCGGCGATCTCCGCGAGAGCCCGATCGCGCTCCCCTTCGGCCTCGCGCCGTTCGGTCACATCGGCGCCGACAGTGAGAACCTCCGGATCGCCGTTTCGAGAGCCCTGGAAGAGAACGGTGCGCCAGATGATGATTCGCCTCTCTCCGTCCTTCGTCGCCAGCGGTGCCTCGAAGCTCGGCTCGATTCGACCGCGAAAGGCCTCCTCGAGCTTCCCGAAGACCTGATCTCGATCATCGCCTGGCAGGAGATCCCGCACATGTCGGCCGATGAGCTCGTCCGAGTCGTATCCGCTGACCGCACAGAAGTACGGATTGGCGAAGTCGATGACGCCATCAGTGCCAATGCGAGCTACCAGCAGATCGACCTCTTCGAGCAGGGAACGCCATCGTTCCTCCTCGGCACGGATCTTCTCGGACAGGGTAGCGGCCGAAGCGACACGCGCAGCGAGCTCGTAACTGATGACCAGGACGATGGCCACGAACGAGAAGCTGATCAGGTAGGGCGAGGCGAAGATGCCCAGGTCGACCAGCGTGGTGTGGATGAGTGCGAACCCCATGAAGAATCCGATGGATCCCAGAAAGACCGCCTGGTGCTTCTCACCGGAGCGATACGCCGCCCACGCGGTCTGGGCGGCCAGCAGCAGAACAGCGATGACACCCGTATCTGAAATTAGCTTCGAGGTGTCTACTTGAGCTACACCCGACACGTAGGGTTCGCCCCAGAAAGTCTCGAAGTGCTCCAGTCCCGAGACCTCGGCAAGAGCCAGGCCGAGAGGACGCATGGCATTGATCACCGCGCCGAGGAGCCAGGTTCCCGTGGTGATCCAGGCCAGCAACCGTTTTGTCGTGCCGGTGTAGGCGATGATGAACCAGGCCAGCGATACGAACAGTCCAGCGAGACAGTAGTTGGCCAGCTTGAAACCGGCGACAAAGGCGTCGACCGAAGCGGCCTGGCTCATGCGGATCTCGGCCACAGCCACACCCGCCGCGGCCAGGGAGGTCAGGGAGAAGAGAAGGTAGGCGTGCTCGTGCCGGCGCTTCAGCCAGACGAGGAGCTGGACGAGTGCGAGGCAGACGCAGACCGTCGCCGCCACGACCCAGCCTGTGGTCAGAAGACCCATACCCGAAGAGCTTACCAGCCCGTACGCAGCGGGCACGAAATATCGTGCCGGGCCCGTATTTCGTGCCGGCCGGTGGTCCGGGACCCGACGGACAGAAGCTTGGCTCGCGTAAACCGCTTGTTTTCATAAGTTTGCGATTAGGCCTTCGATCGACGGTCTTGGTACGGATGGTGCAAATGCAGATTCTGTCGTGGGCGAACATCCGGTCAGGTTGAAGAGTCGATCGCCTTCCATGAGCGTGGCTCTCGAGATCCATTTCCGAATCCAGCCGATTCATCGGCGCGAGTTCCTGCAGACCGCGGAGTCGCTGATGTCGAGGACGTCGGCCATTCCCGGCTTGGAGGAGCTCGGATGTTTCGAGGAAGTCGGGACCGCCAATGTCTTCCTGTGGCGAGAGTGTTGGGTTTCCCGGGTCGAGATCGAGGGGCGCCTGGATTCTCCCGGAATCAAGACGCTGCTGGCCGCGATAGGTGTGCTAGGCGAGCTGGATCACTACGAGATCCTCTGGTTCGGCGGTTCGGAAACCCCGAGACCCGGTTGGACATGAGAAGAGCCGCTTTGCGTTGCGTTATCGGAACGGGCCTGATGTGAGGATCGGCAACCGGGGCCAACCACGAGACGCAACCGACAACAACAGCAACAAGGAGCGAGAAATTGACGATACAGAGATACCGAGGAATCTGCGTGGTGATCCTGACCCTGATGTTCTTTTGCGGGGTCTCCGGGAATCTGTGGGCTCAGGACGAAGACGAGTCCGAGCTGTCGGCCGAAGCGCCACAGGACGACGATGCAGCGGGCGAACTCTCCGAAGCCGACCGCGCAACCATGGCGCTGGATTCGACGGCGACCCAGTGGTCCTTCCAGTTTGCCTGGCAGGTGATGCCGGACTATCACGACGACGTGCTCGCCAACGGTGAGACCCGCAAGCCAGGCAACACGGACTTCGCACAACTGCGGATCGTGGCTCCGATCGCGATGAAGAGCTTCACGATTCTTCCCCGCGTGACGATCCGACACTATGAGAACCCCCAGGGTCAGTCGGGCATTGGTAATACCGAGATCTTCGGCCTGATCATCCCGAAGAGTTGGGATTGGGGCAGCGGTCGGTTCGGCATCGGGCCACTGGTGACTCTGCCCGGCAGCGAGGAGGTGGCTCGTGACGAGTGGGGCTACGGCCTTGCCATGGCGGTGGTCAATGCCAAAGGCAATTGGTTCTACGGCATCCTCATGACCCAGGTCTGGCGTGCGATCGAACCGGATCAGCAGCGGCCTCCAGATCCTGTCAATGACACCAACCCGCTAGGCATCGTCCCGATCGTCAACTACAAGCTCGCCAAGGGTTGGTACATCTCCAACGGCGACATGGTGGCCCAATACGACTGGGAATCCGGGCAGCTATACATTCCCATCGCGTTCAGGCTGGGCAAGGTCTTGGTCCGGGCGAAGCACACCTGGAATTTCTACGGCGAATACCGCACCAGTCTGGTCTACAAGGGCTGGGATGGTAGTGCCGTGAAGAACTCGTATCGCATCAATGCGACTTACAGCATCCCTGTGGGATAGGTACCAGGGGGGCTCGGGCCCCTCGATGAGACGAATGAAGAAAGAAGAGGACGAAATGACGAAGTTTAAAAATGGATTCTCTGCGTTTGTCGGCTTCTTGCTGATGATGACCGGGGCGCTCACGGCCCAGGATGTCGGCCTGACACCTTCAGAAGAGGACGTTAGAAACTCGGTCAGGGAGCCGGCCTACTCACCCTACGCCGGCCGCAACTTCCCCACCGAGGTCTACTGGGGTGACACCCACGTGCACACGAACAACTCGCTCGACGCCCGAGGCTTCGGTGTGACCATTGGACCGGAGGAGGCCTATCGGTTTGCCCGCGGCGAGGAGGTGATGACCTCGCACGGAGAACCCTTCAAGCTGTCTCGGCCTCTCGATTGGCTGGTGGTGGCCGACCACTCCGACGGCATGGGCGCGATGAAGGAGATCATCGCCGGCAATCCGCGGCTGCTGCAGGACCCGACGGTGCGGGGCTGGAACAAAGCCTTCAATGCCGGAGGCGAAGAGGCGTTTCAGGCCACCATGGATGTGATTAACGGCTTCTCGCAGGGAAATGTTCCCGACGTCGTCCTCGATCGCGAATTCCAGCAGACCGTCTGGGATGAATACATCGAGATCGCCGAGCGTTTCAATGAACCTGGCCGTTTTACCGCCATGATCGGTTACGAGTGGACATCGACCGAGGACGGCAACAACCTGCACCGCAACGTGCTCTACCGTGACAACGGTGACGTGGCGCGGCGAATCGTCCCCTACACCACGGCCGAGAGCTTCAATCCGGAGGATCTCTGGACGTGGATGGCCAATTACGAAGAAAAGACCGGGGGCAGGGTGCTGGCCCTGGCCCACAACGGCAATATGTCGAACGGCATCATGTTCCCCTACGAGACCAACCCGGCCACCGGTAAGCCACTAACCGCCGGCTACGCCAAGCAGCGCGCCCGCTGGGAGCCCCTCTACGAGGTGACCCAGATCAAGGGCGATGGCGAAGCGCACCCGATGCTCTCCCCCACCGACGAGTTCGCCGACTTCGAGACCTTGCAGCTCGGCAACCTGAACCTGACAGTGGTCAAGGAAGACTGGATGCTGAAGCACGAGTACGCCCGTGAAGCGCTCAAGCAAGGCATGAAAATGGAGGGTTCTCTGGATACGAACCCCTACCAGTTCGGCATGGTGGGATCTTCGTACACCCATACTGCGCTGGCCGCGGTCGAGG
>JARFQS010000238.1 GCA_029287645.1 Thermoanaerobaculia bacterium
CCTTGATCAGTTTCTCGATGTTTTCGACGGTCTTGTTGGCGGTCACGCTAGCGCCGACGAGCCCCCAGGTGACTCCGTCCGGGCTGAGGAAGTCGTTCTGAGGGTCGGTGATCACCACTGCGGTACGGGCGGGGTCGATCGTCAGACCCGGGTCGGGTAGCTGTGCGTATGCAGTCACTGTCGCCAAGCTTGCGAGTACGACGGCGGCGATCGCGATTGAGGTTCTTGTCTTCATTTCTTGGGCCTCCTGTTTTGTGTCCGTGCTGTTTCTTGGAGCCGACTACCGGCTGTCCACCCAGGTAGTGTGGCTAACCCCACGTGTCAAGGGATCCGTAACGTGTGCTTTTTCGTCCACTTCGTTTGCACTGCGGCGCAGGTGGGAGTACGATGCGGCCAGTGTTACTCGACAAACTGCTGTCGAACCTCGACATTCAAGTCGAGCCGTTCTCCCTGTGCGAGGTGAGCCCTGGGCGGAGGCTCCTCTTGCCGGGAGCGGCGAGGGTGATGCTTCATTTCGTGCTGGTCGGGTCCGGCTTTGTGAGGTCGGCGACGGGAACCGTCCAGCCCCTCAGTCCCTGCTCGCTGGCAGTCGTTCCGAGGAGAGCTCAGCACTCGTTGGAGCCCAAGGACGAGGCCGTCGAGGAATGCTCCATCGACCCGGACTCGGAGTCCCTGCGGAATGCCCCAGTGATCTCGAACGGCTCGATGGAGCCTCCCGAGATGATTGTCGCTTGTGGCCTGGTGAAGATTCGCTACGGAGCCGCCCTGGGCCTGTTCGACAAGCTGGATGACGTGCTGGTCGAGGACCTGTCCGACATACCGCAGGCGCGAACGACCTTCGAAGCCATCCTGGCCGAGCAATCCGACGCTGGGCCGGGAAGTGAAGCGATGAAGGCGGCTCTCATGAGCCAGTGCGTCGTCTACCTGTTACGTCACCTCTGCGAGGGTGGAACCTGCTCCCTGCCGTGGTTGGCTGCCCTCGAAGACGAGCGTATGGCGCGGGTGCTCGACCGCATCCTCCAGAGCCCCGCCGACTCGCACACGGTGGAATCCCTCGCCGACACGGCTTCGATGAGCCGCTCGGCATTCGCACAGACCTTTGCGCAGGCTTTTGGCCTGCCGCCGATGAGTATGGTGCGTCGAATTCGCATGGAGCGTGCCCTGGGACTCCTGGAACGGGGCGACGACTTACCGATAGAGGCGGTCGCACGGCGGGTCGGCTTCTCCAGTCGAAGCCATTTCTCGAGAGCCTTCAAGAAGCAATTCGGGGTCTCCCCTGTCGCACGTCGAGCCATCCAGAACTGAGGGGCCTCCTGAACTCCCGATGAATGACCAGCCGACCAGCCAGCAGTCCTCGATGCAGGACCTCCTTTCGAAGGTCTCGCGATACGAGGCGCTCTTCGAGTTGACCGGTGTGGTCAATGCGGTGACCAACATAGACGCTGTCGGAGAGGTCCTTGCGCATCGACTCAAGTACATCGCGGATGTCTATTCCTGGCGCTACCTCTGCTTCGATGGCGATCCGGAGGATCTTGAAGGGCCGGAGCCCGACGCTATTGTGGTCGACGGGTTTCGAGGTCGCGCCCATGTACAACGCACGAACCCAGAGTCCCTGTCGAGATTCGAAGGGGACCTGTGGCGAGACCGCAAGACGCGAATCCTCTGCGGTGAACCGATGAGCGAGGCCCTGGAGCACCTGCCCGATCACTTTCAGCGGGAAGATCTGGAGCAGATCTCCGTTAATACCCTTGTCGAGGAGGGCAGGACACAGGCTCTCTTTCTCTTCTGCAAACGACGCCAGCCCTTCACCGATCTCGACATCAAGTGCCTTTCGATGGTGTGCAACTTCTTCCACCGCAAGGTGCACACGCTGTGGGAACAGCAGAAGCTGAGGGATCTCGAGCAGGCCTACCTCGAGCAGGAAGTCATGCTCCGCCAGAACGAGAAGCTCGCGACCCTGGGCAAGCTGAGTGCCGGCATGGCTCACGAGCTCAACAACCCCGCTGCTGCAGCCAGGCAGGGGGCCGAGCAGCTCAAGACCTCGATCGGCCGGCTCGAGCGGGCTCGCTTCTCGCTCGGTGCCGCGGGACTGTCGAGCGAGCAGCTTGACCACATCGAGGAGCTCGAGAGAGAGGCGGAGCGGCGGGCGAAGGAGCCGACCTCGCTCGACCCCATTGCTCGCAGTGATCTCGAACAAGAGGTAGAAGGCTGGCTCGACAAGAGTGGTATCGAGGATCCGTGGGAGCACGCTCCGGCACTCGTGGAGATGGGTCTTTGTGCCGCCGAGTTGGAGGAGTTGACCAGAGATTTCCGCCCGTCGGAGATTCCGCTGGTGATCGACTTCTTCGCCAGTCGGTACTCGGCTTCCAACCTGCTCGAGGATATCGGTCACGGGACGCAACGGGTGGCCCAGATCGTCGAGGCTCTCAAGGGGTACTCCTTTATGGATCAGGCCCCTGTTCAACTGCTAGATGTTCGCGAGGGGTTGAACGACACCCTGGTCATGCTCAACAGCAAGCTTGTGGGTGGGATCGACGTGAATCGCGCCTACTCGGAAGAAGTACCTCGCATTCAGGGCTATGGCAGCGAGCTCAATCAGGTGTGGACCAGTTTGATCGACAACGCGATCACCGCGATGGGTAACGAGGGCAGGCTCGAGGTGAAGGCGCACCAGGAGGGCGATTGGGTGGTCGTCGAAGTCGGCGACAATGGACCCGGGATTCCTGTCGAGATCCAGGACAAGATCTTCGATCCGTTCTACACGACCAAGGCCCCCGGGGAGGGTACGGGCCTGGGACTCAATCTCAGCCACGGCATCGTCGTCGAGAAGCACCGGGGGGAGATCTCCTTCGAGTCGCGTCCAGGAGAGACACGATTCACGGTCAAGCTCCCTGTCTCCAACAGCCAACTGGAAGACCGATCTGCCAACGAGGCATCGAAAACGACCCAACCGAGAGGATAGCCATGAAACGCAAGAGCCAGGTCGAGTATGAAGACGCATCCCCCGAAGTCCAGGCCATCTACGACGAGATCAGGGACACG
>JARFQS010000287.1 GCA_029287645.1 Thermoanaerobaculia bacterium
CAGAAGGCCGACCTGCGTGGCGCCAAGCTACAGGGAGCCGATCTCTCGGGCGCCGATCTACGGGGTGCCGATCTCTCAGGCGCCAACCTCGGCCGAGCCAAGTTGACCCGGGCATCGATTGCGGGCGCAAACCTGCGGAATTCCGATGTCTACGGCGCTGATCTCACTGACATCAGCTACGGCAGCTACCGATCCATGAAAGGGCACTTCTACGGCATCCGTGGTCTGGGCTCTTGCTACGGCAGTGCGCTCTTTGTCCGCGACGCCAAAGATCAGGACTATCTCGACACCCTCGAGAACCGGATTGAAGCGATCCCTTACGACGCCCGCCGGGGCTGGTATGGATTTTGGTTCCGAGCATGGGGGCTCATCGATTACGGTCGCAGCCTCGCTCGGGTGTTCGCCTTTGCTTTCATCATGGCCATGATCTTCGGCACTATCTACTTTCTCGACTACAACCTCGGATGGGGGTTTCTCGAGTACTCCTCCGCCGGCACCAGCCTGCTGAGTCCCTACTTCCACTCCATCGTCACCTACACCAAGCTCGGATTCGGTTCGATGACACCACAGAGTGGGGTCGGAGAGTTCTTACTGGTCTGTGAAGGGGTCCTCGGCTACGTGACCCTGGGCCTGCTGCTGTCAATCCTTGCCAATCGCGTCGCAAGGAGGAGCTAACAGCAATGGCGCCCCCGACCAACGTCTGTCTCACAGAGAGCCCTTCAGGTCGATGAACACACCGATTCGAACCAAGCTCTTTCTAACCATCGTGGGGGTGACGATACCCGCCCTCGTCCTCGTCGGCGTCCTGTCGTATCTCGGTGGCAAGGCGACAGTGGAGAGGACGACTCTCGAGCACCTGACATCGGTCCGTGCTCAGAAGGCACGCCAGATCGAGGGCTACTTCGACTTGATCCAAACGCAAGCGCGAGCCATGGCTCAGGATCGGACGGTCATCGAAGCGATGATCGACTTCGACATTGCGTTTCAGGAGCTGGAGACCGTCGAAGTGACCCGCGAACAACAGGAGGCGGTGGCCAGTTACTACAGTGACGAGTTCCTCCCTCGCCTCGAGGCCCATACCGACTCTCGGATCGAACCCACCAACTTGTTGCCGGCAGCAAACGCCGAGCTCTACCTTCAGCGCGAGTACATCGTCGCCAACCCCAGCCCGGTAGGTGAAAAGTACCTCCTCGACGACCCCGGCGACGGCAGCGATTACTCGGTAGTGCATGGCGTGGTGCATCCGTTCTTGCGGGACTTTGCTCGCCAGTTCGGATACCACGACCTCATGTTGATCTCTGGTGACGGAAGGGCCGTTTACACGGTCGAGAAAGAAGTGGATCTCGGCACTGATCTGATCGACGGTCCTTACCGGGACTCCAACCTGGCCAAGGTGTTCTCGGAAGTCCAACGTGACTTCTCAGATGGCCGGGTGCGAGTCGTCGATTTCGCGCAGTATGCACCCTCATTCGGCGAGCCCGCGGCTTTTGTAGCCGCCCCGATCGTTGGCGCCGACCGGCTACTTGGAGCTCTCGTCCTCCAGATGCCGATTGGCGAAATCGATCGAGTGATGACCGACGACCAGGAGTGGCTCAGCCAAGGACTGGGTACCACCGGTGAGACCTATCTCGTGGGCCCGGACAGCCGGCTGAGGTCGAACTCGCGATTCTTCCTCGAGGACCCCGAGTCCTATTTCGCCCAACTCGAGAAGGCGGGAGCAACGGAGATCGACCTGCGGAGGATCCGGACATTTGACACTTCGATCCTGCTCCAGGAGGTCGACTCTCGAGCAGTTCGTGAGGCTCTCGATGGCCTCACCGCGACCACCATCACCACCGACTACCGCGGCGAAGAGGTGCTGTCGTCCTTCGAACCCCTCGATCTCCAGGACCTCGATTGGGTGGTACTGGCTGAAAGAGATGCCAGCGAGGCGTTCGCCTCCATCAGGAAGCTTGCCCGCAACACAGTCCTCGCCGGCGCCATCCTGGCGCTTGTGGTTCTGATCCTGTCCTGGGTGGCAGCCCGGAGATTCGTTGAACCGATCCTCGAGCTCGAGGAGGCAGCGAGTCGGTTTGCCGGAGGAGATCAGTCGATCCGTCTCGAGGTCCGAAGTGAAGACGAGCTCGGCCGTCTGACAGGCACGTTCAACCGCATGATCGAGTCGATCCGCCGTCAAACCGCCGAGTTGACCAGGAACAACGAGGAGCTCCAGGGGGTCAAGAGTGTGATCCTGCGTTGGGGGCCGGACGGGGTGATTCGATTCATCAACGACTTCGGCTGTGCCCATTTCGGTTTCTCGGCGGCCGAGCTGGTCGGTCAAGACATGCTTGGCACCATCGTCGAAGACACCGACGAGGCTCGAGCGTCCATCCAGAAGATGATCGACGAGATCGCCGATGACCCTCTGAGGTACGAGACCGACGAGAGCGAGAACCGCCGCTCCGACGGCGAAATTCTCTGGACGGCTTGGCGAAACCAGCCGATCCTCGACCCTGACGGATCCCTCAAAGAGATCCTTACGATCGGGATCGACATCTCCCAACGCCGCCGGGTCGAGAAGCAGATAGAGGAACAAAAGAAGCTCCTCGAGAACACTCTCGAATCACTCACCCACCCGTTCTACGTAGTCGACGCCGAAGACTTCTCGATCAAGGTGGCCAACTCGGCAGCCCTGCGGCTCGGGGTGTCAGGAGCCGGGACCTGTCACGCCCTCACCCACCGGCAAGACACGCCCTGCGACTCCTTGGAACATCCATGCCCGATGGTCGAAGTCAAAAAAACCCGCCAGCCGACCATGGTCGAGCACATCCACTTCGACCAGCACAACAATCCGCGGTATGTCGAGGTTCACGGATACCCGGTTTTCGATGCCGAAGGCAAGATCGTCCAGATGATCGAATACTCCCTGGACATCACGGACCGAAAGGAGATGGAGCTCGAGCTCGAAGGCGCCAAGGAGGCCGCAGAAGCGGCCAACAGAGCCAAGAGCGCATTCCTCGCCAATATGAGCCACGAGCTGAGGACCCCCTGTCTCTTATACACATCTCCTAGCCCACGAGACCCGCTCCGT
>JARFQS010000329.1 GCA_029287645.1 Thermoanaerobaculia bacterium
GTCATAACGTTATAGGATTATAGTACTATATCTTTATTGAAATATAAAGGTATGGTACTATAACGACATAGCAATCAGAGTGATGTGCATCAGCAAAGAGGAGGGCTGCGCCGGATGACAGATCACCACCAGGAGCTCGAGAACGAGATTCGCAAGCAGAGTCACTTGTTGGCGCTGGCTTGGAGGAAGGGGCAGGCCCACAGAGTGCTCGACGCGCTGGCCGAGGTCGAGCCGATGGCCCGCTCCCTCATGGCCATCCTGATCCACGACCAGCTGACCCGTTGGTCGCCCTACGACTGTCGTTGGCCGATGAGCTTCTGGAGAGCGATGTTGGATCGCTCGATGATGGGAATCGCCGGTCGGCAGGTCGAGGCTCTGGGCTCCGAGTACCGGGAGCGTTTTGGTACGGACCCACCACCCATTCCGAAGCCTCAGACGTCCCAACACGACCCCGAGGAGTCGACTCGCCGCGTCGCGTCTCAGGCCGAGACTCTTCGACGTGCCCTCGAGATAGGCGCACCCCTGGTACCTCCTCGACCACCGGAGAGGGCACCCGATCGATTCCTCAGGGGTAGTCAGGAGGGAGCGCGATGAGTCCGATGCAGCCTCAGTTCGATGGAATCGTGGCGGGACTGGAAAAGGACCCGGAGTGTGGAGCGGTTCTACACCGGGTGGTGGAGGACTACCCGGATGAGCTGGCGATGAAGATCCTCACCACCGCCATGCGTCGCGGTGTGATCACCGCGAGCGAGGCCTTCAGAGTCGTGCGTGAAGGGAATCTGGACCTCGAGCAGACGGTCGAAGCGGTGGCGAAGTTGGCAAACCGTAGAGGCTGGCTGACCGAAGCGGTCGTCCTGGAGGCGCTGGGAGCGCACGCAGAAGCGGTGTAGCAGGAACTGAAGGGCGCGCACAGAGCGACGCTGCAAAGTCGCGCTGTGCTTTCAGAGACCGACACGATACTTGTCAAGATGCGAGAGGATCTGTGAGTCCGGAGAAGCAGAGAAGCGAGACGAGCCGGAGTTCCGGCTCGAAAGGCGGCAGGCCCCGTAAGGCTTCGAGACTGGGGCCTCGCGGGGGAGAGACGACCGTCACGCCTGGGGGCCTGACGAGGATCAGCGCCTATCTCGACGGCGAGGAGCGCGACGCAGTACGTAGAAAGGCCTTCGAGGACGACCGCAGCATCAGCGACGTCATCCGGTCGGCGCTGCGCGCCTATCTCAGAATCGAGTGATCCTCGAGGCTTGGCCGCGAATCACGCACCCGCAACCTGTTCCAGATCGAGCTTCAGAGATCTACGAGCCCAGGGAGCTGCCACAGTATCGGCAGTAGACAGCGTCCGAAGCGTGTCCTTCAGCACCGCAGTTGGGACAGGCGTCGGTTCGCACGGAGTGCTTCACGGCGCTTGCGAGCTCGACAGTCACGATTCCTGTCGGCACGGCGATGATGGCGTAGCCGAGGAGCATGACCCCCGAGGCCAGGACCTTTCCGGCCACGGTCATCGGCGCTATGTCCCCATAGCCCACCGTTGTCATCGTGACGATGGTCCAGTAGATGGCCAGGGGTATGTTGTCGAAGCCGTTCTCAGAGCCCTCGACCAGGTACATGACCGCACCGATGATCACCACCAGGGTCAGGACGACTCCGAGGAAGACCACGATCTTGTGAACACTGGCCCGGATCGCAGCCTTGAGCATGCGAGCCTCTCCCACGAAGTGGGCGAGCTTGAGCACACGGAAGACTCGCAGCAGTCGAAGAGCGCGGATGACGAGCAACGACTGTGAGCCGGCGATGAAGAAGCTCAGATAGCTGGGCAGGATCGCGAGCAGATCGACGATGCCATAGAAGCTCGAGGCGTACTTCAGGGGTTGCCGGACCGAAAGCAGACGCAGGACATACTCGATGGTGAAGAGAATCGTGAAGATCCACTCGAGGATCCTGAGCTGAGGTCCGTACTGAGCGCGAACTTCTGTGACACTTTCGAGACAGACAGCGATGATGCTGAGTACGATGGCGATCAGCAGGGAGACGTCGAAGGCCTTGCCAGCCGGAGTCTCCGCTTCGAAGATGATCTCGTGCAGCCTGGCCTGCCATGCAGACTGATTGGAGGGCTCCTCAGACATGCTTCGCCCAGTATCCCACGTCCAAGGAGTGCGTCCCTAGCGCAGGGTTCCAGTGAGAAAACCTGACGGGTTCAGGGAATCGAGCTGGTCCAGGAGCTCGAATCACCGGACTCGAATCCGTCACTGAAGATGACCTCGGCCGCCACGACGGCCAGGTCGGGTCGATAGTGCTCCAGCGAGCAGCGCGTGCGTCGCGACTGTTCTACCGTGAACTCCTCCATGCACAGGTCTTCGGTGTAGTCCATGTAGTTATGGAAGGGATCGGAAGTGCCACAACTGTCCGCGCTGACAGGACACCCGAAGTTGGGGGAGGCCTGTGGCAGCGTGTCGCAGATCAGGTCGCCGCTGCCGTAGCAGCCGGGTTGGTTTTCATCCCCACAAGTGCCCTGCGGATTGAAGGTGTGCTCGAGTCCCAGATAGTGACCGACCTCGTGGGTCGCTGTTCGGCCTTGATCAAAAGGATCGAACGTCGCATCGCGACCAAATGCCGTCCACAAGATCACGACACGAGCATCGGGGTCACCGACCCGGCTTCCTCCGCCATCAGCGGGCAGAAATGGCACGTACCCGAGGAAGCCTACGGCCATGTTGGTGTAGATGTTCAAATAACGGTTAGGGTCCCAGTTGAGGGAGTTCCAGTAGGTTCCGTTGTCGTTGAACCAGACGGTGTTGCAGCTCCGCGTGATGCCGTTGGTCGCTTGACCTGAAGGATCCTCGTCTGCCAGGACGAACTGAATCTGCGCGTCGGTGCCCTTGGCAC
>JARFQS010000372.1 GCA_029287645.1 Thermoanaerobaculia bacterium
GCCACCAGCATGGCGCCGATGATCACGGCACTGCTGTCGAGCAACAAGCCGAAGAGGGCGATCGCCGAGGACAGGGAGATCAGGGTGTAGAAGTCGACATCGGCACGAGCGCCGTCGGCCATCTGGGAATAGACCTCGGAACGCTCCTTGACCGAGAGCGTCGGCAGAACGCGAGTCAGAACTTCCCAGATTCGCCGTTGCCAGAAGTGCATCGCTGCTTCGGCCCGCTTGACGACGAGCGTCGCTCTGGCCCTCGCTCGAGCCACCTCGACGGACAGTCCGCCGAACACCGTCTGGCCCAGGAGACGGTCGATCGAAGAACCGATGATCAGAAGGTCTCCTTCGCCTTCCAATCCGCTCTCGACACTCCTGGCTTCGATGATTCTGGTTCGAAGGCCGGGGTCCGCCTCGGCCTCTTTCATGGTTCTTGCAATCGCCTCCTCGGCCTCCTCTTTCGCCCGTGAGTGCAGGCTGACGCTCACCAACTCGAGATCCCCACCGAGCCCGGCGGCCAGCTGAGTCCCGAGCTTCAGACCAGCCGTGGCGTGGGGTCCACCGATAGTCGCCACCGTTATGCTGACGCTCGAATCCGGGTAGTCACCCTTCAGAATGGCCAGCGGCCGGGATGTGGCCGAGAACACTCTCGCCGCAGCACTCGTCGAGAGGTCGGCCAGAGGCAGATCCGGAGCCGCCATGATGACTACGTCGGCATCGTATTCGTTGGCCGTGGCGACGATACCGGATGCAACACTCGGTGCGAGCCTCACCGCTGTCTGGATGTCCACCTCGGCATCGGTATGAGGCTCGATCCGACGCTCGAGGGCTGCCCATTCCGCTTGCGCATTGCGCTGAGAGCTCTGGAGGGAAAGCTCGTCGGTCAGGGCAAGGACCTCGAGCACCATGAGCTCACCGCCGTAGGCTCGCGCCACAGCATTGCCGCTCTTGAGAAGGGCCGGGAGCTGCCTGGCGTCCTCGATGCCGATCATCACTCGGGGTCTCTCTTTGCCGCTTTCCTCGATCCCCACTCCGACGACGGCCTCGTCTTGCTTCAAATTGGCATGCGTCTGTCGGGCAAAGAAGTGGTAGTAGGCCGCGCCAATCAGCAACCAGCCCAGGCCGAAGAGATTGATGCTCGGTGGCAGCAACCACGAAAGAAAGACTGCCGCCGCGGCAGCGAAGCCTGGAAACAGAGGGTGAAGCGGCAAACGGTTCCGTCGACTGGGCGACAGCTCCTTCGCCGGCCTTCGAGCATAGGGCACCATGACGAGAATCGTCACCCACAGGAACGTCAGCGCCGCCAACATCATCAGCACGCTGTCTGGCACCCACCAGACCACCATCGCGAGAACCACAACCAACACGGTCAATGAGGCCAGCGCTCGAGTGCGCCGTGATTGTCCAGGCTTGCCGATCTTCGGCAGAAATCCCTCGTGGGCCATGGCGCCAGTCAGTCGCACGGTTCTAGAGAGGACACGCGACAGGCCTGCCCAACAGAACGTTGTAGCGGCGATCAGGCTGAGTATCTCGAGACGGGTCTCTCCCCAGGAGAGCTTCTGCGACCAGTCGGACATCCAGACCTCGGGTGAACGCACCACCAGCACCGTCGTGGCAACGGAAAGGACCCCCGTGGTGATCCAAACGATGAGGGATGCGCTCCTGAGCGTCGCGTCGGGTCGCCGCATCTGACGTCGGTGATTCAGCAGCAGATCGATGCTCCACAGGCCCGCCGCCAGCAGCGCGATTGCGGTCATGTCGTGACCGAACAGCCGGCTAATCTCCAGCTCTCCACCCGGTGGATGCGCGACATAGCCCCAGGTGACGACCCCAACGGTGAGGCCGAAGAGAAGCGTGATCAGCAACGTCCGCATACGCCACCGATCGATGTCGTTGAGCCATTCATTCAACGCCGCCAGGAGGATGATCACCGCCACCCACCAGAGCTCATTGAGATCGAGGCCGAACAGGTGGCGCAGCCAGACGCCCATGCGCTCGGCCACGGCCAGGGCCAGAAGAGCCGCCACGGATGTCAGGCCTGCCAGCATCAGCCACCCGACAGCGAACGTCAGGATCGACTTCCTGTACGAACCGGCGATCTGGTAGGCGCTCGCACTGCCGGGCCTGCCTGCCGCGAGCTCCATGAAGCTCAGGATCAGAGGTAGGTAAAGGAGGAGGGCCACGGCATACGCCCACGGGGCGGTCGAGCCGGCCGCGGCGAACACCGCTTCGTGCATGACGACCAAGACGAGGGGGACACTCAAGCTCAGGCCCAGAGCAACCGATTCCCGCAGCCCCAGGATGCGGCTGAAACCGATGGCGTGGGTGCGCTGGGTGCGGGTCGTCATGCCGTGTTCCTCCACCCTTGCTTCTGCCGAGTACCTCCGCATTCTAAGACATCCACGCCACAATCCTTCGATCGTTTCTCCAAGCTCCTGCCAAAGCCCCGGCGGAGGATGGGATTCCAGCGCAATCGCCCGCGAAGAGAGCTACAATGAAAGACCAGGCGTGAGCCTGCTTTCACCCTCATCCTCTAGGAGGTGTTTCCATGACCTATCTGACGGAAGACAAAGTCGCGATCCTCGGCTCGGCGGGAGCTATCGGCTCCAACATGGTTCAGACGGTACTGACCATGGGCCTGACCCCGAACGTCGCCATGTACGACCCCTTCGAGAAGGGCAACCAGGGAGCGGCCGAGGAGATGTACCACTGCGCCTTCCCGGGTGCCCGGGTAACCTGGACCTCGGACATCGCCGAAGCCCTGACCGGTGCCTCCTACATCATCACCTCCGGCGGTGCGCCGCGCAAAGAAGGGATGACCCGGGAGGACCTGCTGAAGGGCAACGCCGAGATTGCGGCCCAACTCGGTCGAGACATCAAGTCGTACTGCCCCGATGCCAAGTTCGTGGTCGTGATCTTCAATCCGGCCGACATCACGGGTCTCGTCACCCTGGTCAACTCCGGCCTGCCACCCAGCCGCGTAGCGACGCTGGCGGCCCTCGACAGCACCCGCCTGCAAACGGCTCTGGGACAGCACTTCGGGGTACCGCAGGACGCAGTTACCAACTGTCGAACCTACGGCGGTCATGGTGAGCAGATGGCGGTCTTCGCGAGCACTGCCCAGGTCAATGGGCGGCCGCTGACCGATCTCATCGGCACCGACGAGCTGACACAGGAGCAATGGGAGGCCATTCAGGCGCACGTACGGCAGGGTGGCAAGAAGATCATCCAGCTGCGTGGCCGAAGCTCCTTCCAGAGCCCGTCCCACCAGTCGGTTCTCATGGTCAAGGCCGTCATCGACGGGCAAGGCTACGACTGGCCGTGCGGTACCTTCGTGAACTCCGAGGAGATCGGATTCCGCCAGTGCATGATGGCCATGGAAACCAGCCTGGGAACGGATGGAATCTCATGGCGCATGCCGACCGGTACCGACGAAGAGCTGGCCGCATTGAAGGCCTCCTACGAGCACCTCGTCAAGCTGCGCGACGAGGTCATCGAGATGGGCCTGCTGCCTGCCCTGGACCAGTGGGAGCAGGTCAACCCGAATCTGGCAGCGACGGAAGCGGTTCCGGCCGGCGTCTGAGCGGTCCACCCTTCGCGAAATGAGGACCTATTGCGGGGCGCTCCTGATGGGCGCCCTGCGATAGTGTTGCTCTCGATGCTTGCCAACGAAAGCAAGGTCGCCCGTGAGGACCCGCATGACCGGGTCCCGATCACTCGCTTACAGATTCTCGCCGATGTCATCTTCGCCGCGTCGATGGTGTTCATGGCCTCGGCTTTCGAGCTTCCCGACACCGACATCGTTGACAGCCCCGGAGAGCTCACTGGCTTCCTCAAGAGCCAGCTTCCGGTGGTCGCGATCTATGTCATCTCCTTCATCCTGGTAGCCGTGTATTGGATGAAGCATCTGGAGCACTGCAGCTATTTGCAGAAGACCAACATCGGTCACCTCTGGTTGCAGATCCTCTTTCTGGCGATGGTCGTGATCATCCCCTACTCCAATGCCCTCAGCAGCGCCGCGCCGGACACCCTGGCTTTCCAGACCTTCTACAGCATCAACATGTTTCTCGTCGGACTCTTCTCGCTGCTGAGCTGGATCTACGCCACCCGGAACCACCGGCTGACCAGGCCCGACCTGGAGCCTTCGACGATTCGACACCTGCGCAACGAAGCCATGGTCGAGCCGGCGATCGCTCTCGTTTCCATCGGTGCCGCCCGTATCGGTCCGGCGCTCTGGGAGCTCACTCTTCTCCTGATTCCCGTGGCCTATATCGCACAAAAGAAGATCGATGAGTGGCACCTCGTCCGCGCACGCCGGCGAGCGTCGCAGTAGTCACCGCTCGACGCGGTTCCATCTATACAGCGAGAGAATCGTCGGCCACGAAGACCGTGTCGACGATCCATGAGGGGTGCAGCTCCTGGATCCCAGCCGCTATCTTCCTGCGGAGATCGTCCAGCTCCTCTATGCCGGTCAACTCGAGGTTCGGCTCGACGACGACATGCGCCAGGAGGTAGGAGGTCCGTCCGACGCGCTCCATGCGGAGGACCGTCTTCTCGACCGGATACCCTGCCAGCAGCTCCTCGAACTTCTTCTCGACCTCGCGCTGCACCGAGTCCTTGGGTGCCGCGCCCAAGAGCTCCGCCAGGCCCTCGATCACGATGCGGGTCGGGGTCGCGATGACAGCGAGAACGAGAATGACCACCAGCGCTGGATCGACGTAATTCACCAGATGAGACCACTGTGTGCGATCCACGAAGAATGCGGCGACAAACGCGGCAAGGACACCAAGGCTCATGATGGCGTCGATCCGCCAGGTGTGAACCTCGACCTCGATCAGAGGCGAGCCCGTCTTCCTGGCGGCGCGGGACAGAAGGATGGCCACCGTGAAGCATCCGACCACCGCCAGAATGCTGTAGATCACCGCCGGCCCCAGATTCAGCTCACGCCCGCCGTGCAGCAGCGCCTGGATGGCCGAGGCGAGAGAGATACCGCAGACCCCCAGGATCACGATGCCCTTGCTCAAGTTGAGGAGGGGCTCGAAGCGGGCATAACCGAAGTGAAACCACTCATCGTCGGGTTGTTGCACCAACCGGGCGACCCTGATGGTCAACAGGCTGATACCGAAGCCGATGAGGGAGAAGAAGCCATCCAGCATGATGGCTGCGCTGTCGGTGAGGAAGGCGAAGACGATTCCGAGAGCGGCAAAGAAGAGCTGCCCGATCGCCGCGTACAGGAGTATCTTTTGCTCTCGATTCATCCTCTCGACCTTGTCGTAGTTACTGCGACCGAGTATATGAGCGGAATCTTCTCAGGCCGACATGCGAGTCAGAACGAAGATCCCCATTCCAATGAGAATGACACCGGCGATTTTCGCCAGGCTGACCTTCTCGCCCAGAAGTGGCCCCACGACCGCCGGCAGGAGGATGGCTCCACTGGCGATGATCGGCGCCCCGACGCTGACCTCCAAACCCGTCTCGTAGGCCCGCAGGGAGAAGTAGTCGACGGTGAACACGCACAGTCCGCAAAACACGAGCAGGATGATGCCCTCGACGTTCGAGGCACTCCGCACATCGATGCGTTGGCGCAGGATCACCATCAGCACCAGGACGACAGCGCTCAGCTCGACGATCCCGGTTCCGACGATCGGATGTACCGAGCGCGAAGCCCTGGACAGGAGAATCGACCACAGACCAGCAGCGACTGATGCGACCAGGATGAAGGCTACGCCACGTGACATGCTCGACTCCTTTCGGGAGAGGGCCTGCTTTTCCGTTCGTTGTTCTCGTCAGCGATCCGACGATATACCGGTTTGCTCTTCGACCGGACCCTCTGGAGAAGTGCGTGGCACGGCTCCCGAGCGAGGCGCCTTCAGCAAATCCCTTGGCGCAAGATGTCATTTTGTCCTGGCAGCTGATCCGATACAGTATGCGCGAATCAGGGATGAACGAAGCTCCGAGGAATTTTTCGACCGCCGGATCCAAGACTCACCTCATGCCTCGATATAGACAACGCCGGTCTGCAATTGCATGGCTCTTCGGCCTCTCTTGCTGGCTGATCCTGGCGGTCGTGCCCGTCGAGGCCTCCGACACTGTTGCCAGCCTCCTGGCCGAACTGCGCTCCGAGGCTCCTCGACTGAGCCCGCAGATCCTTCGAATGGCCTTGGAGGCCTCTGACTGTGCCGAGGACCAAGACCTCGGAGACAACTCGATCCTCACGGTGATCGACTACTCGCTGCCCTCGACCGAGCCCCGCCTCTGGGTGCTCGATCTCGACAGCAAGGAACTTCTCTTCCGCGAGTTGGTCTCTCATGGGGTCAACACTGGCGAGAACTTCGCCACCCGGTTCTCCAACCGTGTGGGCAGCCGCCAGTCCAGCCTCGGCCTCTTTCGCACCGAAGGCACCTACTACGGCCGCAATGGCTTCTCTCTGCGCTTGGAAGGCCTCGAGCCGGGGATCAACCACAAGGCCCTGGAGCGCACCATCGTCATGCACGGCGCCTGGTATGTCAGCGAGGAGTTCGCTGAGGAGCACGGCCGGCTCGGCCGCAGCTGGGGCTGCCCCGCCCTCGACAACGACGTCGCTCCCGAGGTCATCGAGACCATCAAGGACGGCAGCCTGCTCTTCATCTATCACCCCGACCAGCAGTGGCAACAGCAGTCCGAATTCCTGAACGGCTGTCGCGACAGCACCGCCTCGCAGTCCAGTAGATCCTTCGAATCTCCCGCAGGTCGCTGACTTCCAGTCGGCTACGAGCACCCGCCGAGTCGACTCGGTTTCGGAGTAGACGGACTGTTCATTCAGGACAGTCCTGTGCCACAATCTGCTTCCTTCAATCACCAGGGAGGTCTTGATTCATGTTCTCAAGCAACAAGTACCGTCGAAGATCGAGTCCGCGGGCCGCTGTCGCCGTTCTTGCCATCCTCTTCCTTGCCGCCACCAGCGTCAGGGCTCAGCAGGTTTCTCCCGATACGAAACCGGAGGACCTGGCACAGGGAGAGTACGTGTGGGAGCCCGAGGCCGCACCCTCCGGTCCGGTCGTGGTGCTCGTCAGCCTCAATGAGCAGCGAGCCTACGTCTACCGTAACGGCATCCGGATCGGCTACACGAATGTCAGCACCGGGAAGTCCGGTCACGAGACGCCGACAGGGGTCTTCACGAGCTTGCAGAAAGACAAGGATCACGTCTCCAGCAGCTTCAAGGCGAAGAAGCCCTATACGCAGCGCCTCACCTCGAGTGGGATCTGCCTGCATGCGGGCGGCATCCCCGGCTAGCGGG
>JARFQS010000472.1 GCA_029287645.1 Thermoanaerobaculia bacterium
ACTCAGAGCCCTCTGCTCCACGGTTCCGGAAGCCATCATATGTAGCAGCTTCTCGAAGAATTTCGCTCTCTACAACGAGCGTGTCGGAGCCCTCACCATCCTCGCCGGTACACCCGACACCGTCGAAGCGCTCACCAGCCAGGTGAAGCTCCGCATTCGATCGACCTACTCCAATCCACCTGCTCACGGTGGTGCCATCGTCACCACGATCCTGGGAGACGGGACCTTGAGGAAGGAATGGGAAGAGGAGCTGGGTCGAATGCGACAGCGCATTCATGACATGCGTCGCTCGTTCGTCAGCGGCCTCGACGCCTTGGGGGTCAGCCTGAGCTCGGAGGGCAACGACTTCCTGCGACACCAGTACGGGATGTTTTCCTTCTCGGGGCTGACGCAGCAGCAGGTGGCCGAGCTGCGCGACGATCACGCCATCTACGTCGTCGGCTCGGGCAGAGTCAACTTCGCCGCCATGACGCCGGACAACGTGCCTCGGATCTGTGATGCGATCGCTGCCGTCCTCTGACCGACCCGCGGCGCTACGAGTCTCATGACGCTTCCCTGCCAAAGGTCCCTGTTCGACTTGTCGGACGAGGTGACCTATCTCAACTGCTCCTACATGGGCCCGCTCTCCAAGGCCGTCCTGAGTGCCGGCATCGAGGGATTGAGCAACAAGTCCCAACCCTGGAAGATCGAGCCGAGCGACTTCTTCTCATCTCTGGTCACCGCCAGGCGACTTTTTGGAACGTTGATCGGCGGTGACCCGGCGGGCGTCGCGATGATTCCATCTGTCAGCTATGGCATGGCGATCGCCGCTGCGAACCTACCCGTGCCGCGAGAGGGGAATATCGTCCTCCTAGCCGAGCAGTTTCCATCGAATGTCTACGTGTGGAGACAGCTGGCACTGGAGAACGGCGCTGAAGTCCGCACGGTAGCCCGCCCGGAGGACGACGATTGGACGCGGGCCGTACTGCAGTCCGTGGATGACAAGACTGCGATCCTCGCCGTTCCGCACTGCCACTGGACCGACGGTACGTTGCTCGATCTCCAACAGGTGGGCGAGCGGGCTCGCGAGTCGGGTGCAGCCCTGGTCGTCGATGGATGTCAGTCCATCGGCGCCCTGCCCATCGATGTCGGAGTCGTGCAGCCCGACTTTCTAGCCACCGCCTCCTACAAATGGCTGTTGGGGCCCTACAGTCACGGCTTTCTCTGGGTGGCCCCGCGTTGGCGACAGGGTAGATCGATCGAGCACAACTGGATCGCTCGATCGAATGCCGAGGACTTTGCTGCGGTGGCCAACTACACCGACTCCTTCGCGGCGGGTGCCCGGCGGTTCGACGTTGGCGAGGTGAGCAACTTCGCTCTCCTCCCGGCCGCCATTGCGGCTCTCGAGCAGACACTGGAATGGGGCGTCGAGGAGGTGCAGGCAACGATCCGGCTCATGACCCGGCGGATTGCCGATCGGGCTCGGGAGCTCGGGCTGCAGGTGGCGGCAGAGGATCGCCGCGCCGGGCACATCGTGGGTCTGAGACTGGGTGACCGAGATCCCCAGAGCCTCGCGACAGCCCTGGCATCAGAAAAGGTCCACGTCAGCGTGCGGGGCACCTCGGTTCGGGTCTCTCCCCACGTCTACAACACGGAAGAAGATGTGGAGCGTTTTCTCAGGGTCCTCGAGGCGGCTTGGACGACGGTACCCGTTCTTTGAGAGCCCGGCCCGGGGCATCCCACAGAATCGAATGAGGACGACGATGACACGGAATCCAATCACGATCTTCCTCTGGAGCCTCCTTTTCGCCGGCTCGAGCTCGATCCTGCCGATCCGAGCTGCCGCCGCGGAGGAATCGCTGACGCAGGTCCGTGAATGGCGTGCAGCCAACGGTTCGCGCCTGCTGCAGGACTTCGTTCAGCTGCTGTCGATTCCGAACGTGGCTTCGGACACCGTCAACATCCAGCGCAACGCCGAGGCGATTCGGTCGGAGCTCATCGAGCGTGGCGTCGAGACCGAACTGTGGACACTCTCCGACGGGGTTCCACCCGTCGTCTACGGCTACCTTCCGGTCGAAGGGGCACGCAGGACTCTCGGGGTCTACGTGCACTACGACGGCCAGCCGGTGGATGAGAGTCAGTGGGCCCACCCGGCTTGGACCCCTGTCCTCTATACGCGTTCCCAGGTGGAGGGCGGAACCCAGCGATCGCTGCCCGACGAGGACGAAGAGATCGACCCCGAGTGGCGCCTCTACGGCCGCTCTACCGGTGACGACAAGGCACCGCTGGCCGCGATCTTCGCCGCTCTGGATGCACTGCGAGCCAGCGAGATCTCGCTGACCTCCAACCTGGTCTTCCTCTTCGAAGGTGAAGAGGAAGCCGGATCGGATCACCTCGGCGCCTACATGGAGGCGCATCGCGACTCTCTGCGGGTGGATGCCTGGCTGATCTGCGACGGGCCCGTCCACCAGAGCAGACGTCCTCAGCTGGTGTTCGGTGTCCGAGGCTACACGGGGCTGGATCTGACGGTATTCGGCGCGACACGGTATCTGCACAGCGGACACTACGGCAACTGGGCTCCGAATCCGGCACTGCGTCTGTCCCGCTTGCTGGCCAGCATGAAGGACGAAGAGGGGAATGTCCTCCTAGAGGGCTTCTATGACAGCACCGAGGGTGTGTCGGCGTCCGAGATCGAGGCAATGGCCTCGCTCCCCGACTTCGATGACCAACTGCGTCGCGAGTTGGGGTTGGCTCGCACGGAGGCGGAGAATGCTCCGCTGGCCGATCGCCTCCTGCTGCCATCGTTGAATATCCGAGGCCTGCAGAGCGCCACCGTCGGGGAGGCCGCACGGAACATCATCCCTACCGAGGCGACAGCCAGCATCGACATCCGGCTCGCCAAGGGAAACGACCCGGATGTCATGCTGGACCTCGTCGAGGCTCACATCCGAGAGCAGGGATTCCATATCGTCACAGAAGAGCCGGACCTGGCGACGCGACTCGAGTTCCCCAAGATCATCAGGGTCGACCGCCGATCCGGCTACCGGGCGGCGCGCACTTCGATGGACCTTCCCATTGCGCAGGAGATCATCGCGGCCGCCATGCACGCCGCGGACGGGGACCTCGTTCTGCTTCCCACCCTCGGAGGCTCCCTACCTCTCTACCTCTTCACAGACACCTTGGCGGCTCCGGTGGTCATCACTCCGATCGCCAACCACGACAACAACCAACACGCACCCAACGAAAACCTGCGGCTGGCCAACCTCTGGTACGGGATCGACCTCATGGCATCGCTGTTCACCATGCCAGCGGGCCTGGCCGACGAGGAGATCGAGACTCTCGCATCCTGGATGGAGGGCTCGTTCTCCAGTGCCAATCAGGCCGAGTCGGACCCCGAGAGCTACTACGACATCCGACTGTTCATGCGCCGAATCTGGCCCAGCCGGACGGACGCAGTCTGGCTCTACGTGGAGCAGGCTTCGGCGGAGAGTCTCGAAAGACCGTACCGTCAGCGGATCTACCGACTGTCGAGAGTCGATGACGGCACACTGCGCAGCGCGGTGTTCGCGTTTCCCGGCGATCCGCTCGAGTTCGCTGGAGCCTGGCAGGAGGCCGAGGTCCTCGCCTCACTTGCCGTCGAGGACCTCGTTCTCCGCGAGGGCTGCTCGATCGAGCTGCGACGGGCGGGTCCCGAGGCCTTCGCGGGATCCACCAGAGGCAAAGAGTGTGGCAGTTCTCTGCGTGGTGCTGACTACGCGACATCCGAGGTGTTGATCACGCCCGAGAGAGTCCTCTCCTGGGACCGTGGCTTCGATACCGAGAACCAGCAGGTCTGGGGCGCGGAGAAGGCGGGCTACATCTTCGACAAGCTGGATCTGGACTGAGGCAAACCTCACAGGACAGGTGGTAGATCTCATAGGAGAAACGGATCTCCGCCTCTAGGATGCTCTCTGGAGTTGCCATGGAGAGGCCCATCGTCCTAGCTGTGGGAGCCCGAGGTGGGCTTCTGTCCAAGATCGATCCTGTCCTGGATCGATCCCATCTGGCCGTACACCGAGTGCCGCTCGGAAAGACAGCGCTCAAGATGGTCAGGTCGAGGCGGCCCCGGCTCCTCGTCGTGGCGTTTCCTCTTCTCGACATGCGACTGGATGCCTTTCTGGAGGATCTCGCCGCCGAAGAACCCGGCTCGAAGGGTCCCGCTGTCGCGCTCCTCGCCGATGAGCATCTTGAATCGGAGCTCGAGCCCCACCTCGACGCCGAGCACCGGTTCCTGCCGGCCCACATGGAGCCCGAGGAGCTCCAGCGCGGCATTCTCGAGCTCATCGGAGACACCACTCGCGTCGCCCGCCGCCTGATGCTGCGGCTGGAGGTTCAGTTGGGCGCAGGCAAACTCCTCAGGATGTGTCAAACAGACAACATCTCGGAGTCGGGAATGCTGATCAGACTCCAGGATGCCATTCCTGTCGGCTCCGAGGTGCGGTTGGCGATCTCCCTGCCCGGCTCCGCCGACCCCTTGCATGTCAAGGCGGAAGTCGTACGCCATACCGATCCAGACAGGGAGGCGGTTCAAGGCCTGGGCCTGCGTTTCGTCGAGTTCGAGGGTCAGGGCCGAACCACCCTGATCGAGTACCTGAATCTCCACGGCATCGAAGACGAAGGGTAGAGCGTACGGACAGACCCTCGATGCCTCTCGAGCTGAACTTCCATTCCATCGTCCATACGGCCAAAATGTACCCGTAATGGCGATCCCGACCCATGACATCGCAGTGATCGGGGGAGGCATCGTCGGCCTGGCGACGGCCCGGTTCCTCTCCGAACGGCAGGTCGGATCGATCGTCGTGCTCGAGGCCGAGGACGAGTTGTCGCTCCATCAGACGGGACGCAACAGCGGCGTGATCCACTCAGGCCTCTACTACCGACCCGGCTCCGACAAGGCGCGGTTTTGTGCTGCCGGTCGGGATGAGCTCTACCGCTTCTGCGAAGAGCACGAGATCGAGTACCAGCGCTGCGGCAAGCTCGTCGTGGCTGTGGATGAGAACGAGCTGCCGGCGCTCGAGCGATTGGCGGAAAGGGCACGAGCCAACGGCCTCGAAGGCGTCGAGCGTCTGGATGAGTCCGGAATTCAGCATAGGGAGCCAGCGACAGTCGGCGTCAGCGCCCTCTGGGTGCCACAGACCGGAGTCGTCGACTTCCGCCAGGTCGCCCGTCGACTCGCCGAGTTGACCGGCCAGCGAGGCGGGCAGATCCTGACCTCCGCCAGGGTCCGAAGAGTGGTGACCGAAGGAGGCTTCAACACGATCGAGACGGACTCGAAAACCGTTCGCTGCCGCCTTCTGATCAACTGCGCCGGACTGCAGGCCGACAGGGTCGCCAGGCTCTGCGGACTGAAGCCCGAGATCCGACTCGTCCCGTTCCGAGGTGAGTACTTCGAGTTGACAGGCTCCGCAGCCGAACGGGTCAACGGCCTCGTCTATCCGGTTCCGGACCCCCGAATGCCCTTTCTCGGGGTGCATTTGACTCGCACCCTCGACGGCAGGGTCCTGGCCGGTCCCAATGCCGTGCTGGCTTGGAAGCGGGAAGGCTACAAGGCGAGTGACTTCTCGCTGCGGGATAGCGCCGACACGTTGCTATTTCCCGGGTTCTGGAAGCTGGCAGCCGGGTTCTGGCGCACCGGCGCCGGCGAGATGTACCGCTCGTGGAGCCGGAAAGCTTTCCTCCACGCGCTGCAGCGCTTGATGCCGGAGGTCGCCGGCGACCAACTCCAGCCGGCTCGGAGCGGTGTGCGGGCGCAGGCGATCGACGGCAGCGGCAAGCTATTGGACGACTTCCAGATCCTGCAATCCGAGCGGATGCTCCACGTGCTCAACGCACCTTCACCGGCAGCGACCGCTGCCCTGGCCATCGGAGGTCATTTGGCCGAGGTGGCTTCGGCCGCCCTGCACTAACTTGCTACGCCGGACACCACCTCGGACCTCCGACGTCGCCGTTCAGCTGTAGTTCTTGAGCCGATCCCAGACCTCGGCAAGCGGGAGCTGCAGGTCGCGGCATACGAAGATGGGCAGATCGCTCTCATAAGGCATGCAGAATCGGCACGGCACCCGATCCGCCAACTCGACACTCTCGAAGCTGCGCTCCAGGGCTTCGCGATCACCACCCAACACAATGACCACTTCCCCGGTGAAACGGCGAGGTCCCCACAGCCAGTAGCTGTTGTGGGGGCTGATGGCGTAGGGAAGTCCCAACACTCGGCCGAAGTGGTCGATGGCTCCGGCTCGTCCATAGTTCTCACCGAATACGGCAGCCAGCTCTCGCTCCTCGAAAGACAGGGAGTTAT